>JBBSQV010000114.1:0-8279 GCA_038243675.1 Flavobacteriales bacterium | reverse complement strand
TGAAAACGCCTAAATTTCAACAGTCGACTATTTATGGGAAGCGAAAAAATCAAAATCTGAAGAAGTCTTTTCCAAAGAAGTTTCCGTAGAAGACGAATTAGGAACTCCATTAGAATTCTCCACAACCGAGAAGCATTCTTTCAAAGAGTGGTTGCAACTATCAAAAGCGCAGCCTATTATTCGCGAGGAAATCATCGAAGAAAAGAAAGAATTAAGCGAGACTGAGCGTGATAAAATTAAAAAAACAGATCTAATAAATAGATTTATTATCGCAAGTCCCAAGATTCCACCAGTTAAAAGCGATACCAAAACACCTGTGATACGAGAGACTCCCGCAGATACTTCGGCATTGATGACCGAAACTTTGGCAAGGGTTTATCTAGAGCAAAATAAATTTCAGAAAGCGATACAAGCTTATCAAATATTAATTTTGAAATATCCAGAAAAAAGTAGTTTCTTTGCAGACCGAATATCTGATATTAAAAAAATACAACAAAATAACTAGTTTCAAATGAGCACATTTACAATCTTTTTAGTTTTAATAACTATTGTTTGCTTTCTATTAATCGTCGTAATAATGGTTCAAAACCCAAAAGGTGGTGGTCTTTCTTCAACAATTGGTGGAAGTCAGCAAATGGGTGGAGTACAGAAAACAACAGATTTCTTAGACAAAAGTACTTGGGCACTTGCAACTATGTTAATCGTTTTAATTTTAATGTCAAGTTTAAGCTTTACGGGCGGAATGGGAAATAGCGAATCTAAAATTATAGATCAAACTTCTACTTCTACTCCAGCAGCAGCACCAATCGCACCAACTCCTCAAGCTCCAGCTACACCAGTTGCGCCAATTGAGGCTCCACAAAACTAGAAATACAGTAGCGTAAGCTATTCTTTATACTATAATGTCAGCATCTTTGGTGCTGGCATTTTTTTATGCTGTAAATTTGGCAGACTTCGTCCTATGGCACAATTTCTGAACAGCTTAAAACGTACTAAAAATTCAATTAATAAAAAAACTAAATAACTATTATGGCATTAACTATTAAACCACTTTCGGATAGAGTATTGATCGAGCCAGCTGCTGCTGAAACTAAGACAGCTTCAGGAATTTTTATTCCAGATACTGCAAAAGAAAAACCTCAGCGCGGAACTGTTGTTGCTGTAGGTAATGGCACAAAAGATCACGAGATGACTGTAAAAGTTGGTGATGCAGTTTTGTACGGTAAATATGCCGGTACTGAATTGAAACTTGACGGTAAAGATTACCTGATTATGAAGGAAGAAGACATCTTTGCAATCGTTTAAGACAACATTTAATAGTAAAAAATAATAAAATCTAATAAAACATAAAATGGCTAAAGACATTAAATTTGATTTAGAAGCGCGTGACGGATTAAAACGCGGTGTAGATGCATTGGCAAATGCCGTAAAAGTAACATTAGGGCCAAAAGGTCGTAATGTAATCATCGGAAAATCTTTTGGTGCACCAACCGTAACTAAGGATGGTGTAACAGTTGCAAAAGAAATTGAACTGATGGATCCATTGGAAAATATGGGCGCTCAGATGGTGAAAGAAGTTGCATCTAAAACCAATGATTTAGCTGGAGATGGTACAACTACCGCTACAGTTTTAGCACAAGCAATCGTAAAAGAAGGGTTAAGAAACGTTGCTGCTGGAGCAAATCCAATGGATTTGAAACGTGGAATTGATAAAGCAGTAGAAGCTATTGTAGCTGATCTTGCTAAACAAACTCAAGTTGTAGGAAGCGACAGCGAAAAAATAAAACAAATTGCATCTATCTCTGCAAACAACGACGAAGTAATTGGCGAGCTTATCGCGAATGCTTTTGCAAAAGTTGGAAAAGAAGGTGTAATTACTGTAGAAGAAGCAAAAGGAACAGAAACTTATGTGGATGTTGTAGAAGGAATGCAGTTTGACAGAGGATATTTGTCTCCATACTTCGTAACAAATCCTGATAAAATGGAAACTGAATTAGAGTCTCCTTATATTTTATTGTACGACAAAAAAGTTTCGTCACTTAAAGAATTATTGCCAGTACTTGAGCCTCTAGCTCAATCTGGAAAACCACTTTTGATTATTGCAGAAGATGTTGATGGTGAAGCACTTTCTACTCTAGTTGTAAACAAATTGCGTGGTGCACTTAAAATTGCAGCTGTAAAAGCTCCAGGTTTTGGTGACCGTCGTAAAGCTTTGCTAGAAGATATCGCGATCCTTACAGGTGGAACGGTAATTTCTGAAGAGCGTGGTTACACTCTTGAAAACACAACTCTTGAAATGCTGGGTACTGCAAAACGCGTTACTATAGACAAAGACAATACTACAATTGTGAGTGGTGCTGGTGAGGCAGATATGATCAAGAATCGTGTTTCTCAAATCAAAACGCAAATCGAAAGTACTACTTCAGATTACGACAGAGAAAAGTTACAAGAACGTCTTGCTAAACTTGCCGGTGGTGTAGCTGTGCTTTATGTAGGTGCTGCTTCGGAAGTTGAAATGAAAGAGAAAAAAGACCGTGTAGACGATGCTCTTCACGCAACTCGCGCAGCTGTAGAAGAGGGTATTGTTGCTGGTGGTGGTGTTGCTTTGTTGAGAGCGAAAGCTTCTCTTAGCGCTATCGTGCCTGCACATCCTGATGAATTAACAGGTATTCAGATTGTTGCTCGTGCTATCGAGTCTCCACTTCGTACTATTGTAGAAAATGCTGGTCTTGAAGGATCTGTTGTTGTTGCAAAAGTTGCCGAAGGTACTGGGAATTTTGGTTACAATGCCAAAACTGACGAGTATGTTGATATGCTTGCAGCCGGAATTATCGACCCTAAAAAAGTGACTAGAGTTGCTTTAGAAAATGCTGCTTCTGTTGCAGGAATGATCCTGACTACAGAGTGTGCTTTGGTTGATATCAAAGAAGAAAATAGCTCAAACCCAATGGGTGGCGGTATGCCGGGGATGATGTAATCCTTAAATAATTATTTTAGAAAGTGCTCGAAGCTTCATTGTTTCGAGCATTTTTTTTGGCTTTCGCCGAAAGAACTCTCCTTAGAAAAAGACAGGTAAATCGACAGTAAGACGTCGTTGAAACTACAAAAAAAAGGCACTCATCTTCGGTTGAAGCTATAATGATGACATATGGTTTAAATCATTGGAGAACTACTACAACTCCTAGTTTCGACCTCAATATTATTGGGTCGCCGAAGGCACTCTTGACAGATGGAAATAGCTCATTTCATAATAAAATGCCGTTATACTCACCAAAAGGCCAGTCAGCTTCCGTAAGACCTATAAGGATTGTATTCAGTTTAAATCTTTGGAAAACTGCTGCAATTCCTAGTTTCAAGCTCATTATTACTGAGTAAATTTTGCATCAAAACGACCTTCAGTAATTACATATAAAGTTTGGGTTACTTCGTCAAAGATTTGAAATTCGAAAGTTCCTGAAATAATATTATTTTGAGTATCAAATAAAGATATCATACAAATACCAGTATTATTGGTATTTGTTTTGATATTTCTATCACTATCACCAATAAAAAAAGCAGCTGCTCCATTTCCTTCCGAATAATCAGATAAAATGAATTGATTTTCAATTGCAAAATTAACATTATTTGAGCCTAAATCTAGTTCAAGTAAATTTGATCCATTAAAAGAAGGTGAAATATTAAAATAATATTTCCCTCCCACCAACTGATAAAAGCAGTTAAAAAAACCACTATTATCAACGTAAGGAACTCCATTAACTAAACAGCCAAAAGTACCTGCACCTGTTTGTGTGGCTAGAGGGAGAGTTGTAGGAATGTCATTTTTACTGCAGGAGTTAAAAACAAATATTGTAATTATTAATAAAAATAATTTTGCCATTTTATTAAATTAGAGTCGTTAATTTTGTTAAAAGTAATCCTATTTTTTGAGTGTTACTTTAGTAATCAAGTTTCATTTGCGAAGCTATGATTTTTGAGAATTTAGAAAATGCACTAATATTCAAATCAATGCTTTGTAGTACTTGCGAGCTTCAAACAGGCATCAGCACTTTAATTTTAAAGGTTAAAAAACCATCCTTACTTATATTTTTCTATACCGACAAGGTTAAAAAAAACCTTGCAGGATATCGTGAATCAATTCGTTCTTTCTTTTTATGAGTTCGTGAAGGCACCTTCTAAGCAGAAGTCTATTTTTTACAAAATTGTAGTGCACGACATCCCTTCCTGCAAGGTTTTCAAAACCTTGTAGGTATTGCTTAATTCCCATTCTGATGCAAGTCGTAACTTGTTTAAAATTTCGACTTCTATTTGATACCTACAAGGTTAAAAAAAACCTTGCAGGATATCTCCGATCAAGAACTACAATGCCTAAGAAATAGTCAGATTGCATTTCAATAAAATAGATAAATCACCGCGAAATTAGAAAGCAAAAAAAATCTGAAGTTTTCACTTCAGATTTTTCAATAAAATAAGATTTAAAAAATATTTACTTTTTTACTTCGTCTTCTGAAGTAGGTTTAGATTTTTTAGCAAATTTCAATATTACAGGAACAATTGTAATGACTACGAGCGTCAAGACAATAAGTTCGATATGTTGTTTTAAATCTATTCCGTATGATTCTAGTAAATATCCTGAAAGATAATGGCCTGCAAAAATTAAACTAAAAGACCACAAAAAAGAACTAATGATATTGTAGAACATAAATTTCTTCTTCTCCATCATTACAATTCCCGCTACAATTGGCGCAAATGTTCTAAAGATTGGAAGAAATCTCGCAAAGATTATAGCGCGTCCCCCGTGATTGTCAAAAAACTCTTTGGACTGTACTAGATATTTTTTCTTAAACCAGAATGTATCTTCTTTATTATACAAATAGTAGCCACTTTTACTCCCAAACCAGTAGCCACAAATATTACCGATGATTCCAGCAATTGCAACAAGAGTCGCAAGGATTGTAACATTCCCGAAATCACTCGAAATGTGCATAAAAGATCCAACCAATTCTGTACTATATATTCCTGCTAAAAATAATAAACTATCGCCTGGCAAAAAGAACCCTGCAAACAAACCTGTCTCCGCAAAGACGATGAACAGAACAATATAAATCCCCATTTTTACATTGTTGATTTCAAAATTGATGTAAAATAAGGGGTCAATTAAATCTTTCCAGTTGAAATCCATTTATTGATGATATAGGTTTATTTTGCGCGTGAAATTACCAATAAAATACTGCAAAGGCAATATTAAAAGGAACTTTAATCATTAATTAACTCGCAGTATTTTCTGACTTCTGATGGAAAAAATAAAGCGAAAAAGAACACCCACAATTCTTAATAACTTAATCCTTGTGAGTGCTTTTACTATAACGTTAATATGGAATTATTCTTGTGGCTTTCTGTCGTATTTACAACAATGGTGTAAATCTTCGTAAACTTCATCACTTGCAAATATATCATCAGAATCGTGACCGATTGCTGCAATTTTAGTTTTCACATCTGTGATGGACGCTTTTTGCTCATTCAAAATCACGTGCAAATTATGAGAATCTATATCCCAACTTGCTGATTTAACTCCTGAAACTGAGTAGGCAGCTTTCTCAATTCTTTTCTTGCAATCATCACAGTTGCCATTAATTTCGACATCGTGCTTTGCATTTTTATTTTTCTTTTCTTGCGCGTTTGCAGTTGTAGTAATTGTCAAAAACATCACGAGCATCATTAGTAAGTTCTTCATTTTATAAATTTGTTTAATTTTAAATTATTTTATTTTAAATCGTAGTCCTGCGTAATACATTTGTCCAAAAACTGGCGCGTAGACAATTGAACTATCAAAATATGTTCCAAAAGGTGCGTCGCTTCCCAAAATAGGATTTTGTTGTTTGTAATTTCCTATGTTCTCCCCTCCTACATATATTTCGAAAGTAGAACTAAATGTTCTAGTTATCTGAGCATTTACAAGTGAGAATGACGGAGAGTATTCCGGCAATCTGTATTCTACCGGATTTGTTCCCGTAAACGGCAATTTCTGTTCTCCATTCCAATTGTAAGTTACGTCAAATTTCCACTGCTGACCTTTGTCCAGAATATGCGTTTGAAAACCTAGGTTCGCGAAAAATCGATGTTCTGCTTGTAACGGTTGCTGCATTTTTCCACCGGTATAATCTGTACTGATATCATAAAATTTGTATGCTGTGCGTAAATCCAAGTGCTTGATGATTTCCAAGTTGAATTCGGCTTGAAAACTATTCGCGTAAGCGCTACCTTCAAGATCATAAAAAACCACTTGTTGCGGACTTTGATATAAATCTGTCACAACTTTATTTTGGAAATCAGTTCTGTAAAAATCAAAAACTACCTCAGCACTTTTGGTAAACAAGTCAAATTTCTGCATAAACGAGATTCCATAATTCCAAGCAATTTCGGGGTTGAGTCCGTAGATATCTCCATTATTGTTTTGAATATCAAAACTTCTTGAACTTGCCAACAACTGCTGATTTTCGGAAAAGATATTAGCTGCTCGTTTTCCTCTTCCAGCTGAAAAACGTAAAACAGCTTGATCCCAAGGATTGTACCTCACGTGCAAACGCGGCGTCAAGAAAAAACCTAATCTATTATGACCATCCGCACGAAGGCCAGCAATCAGAGAGAAGTCATCCGCGTTGTCATAGGTATATTCAAAGAAAGCACCGACAGAATTATCTATTCGACTAAAGTCAACATTCGAAAAGTATTCCGAATATTCGTCATAAGTGAAATTGATTCCGGCAGCAAACTTATTCATCGTATTGCTGATAATTGAATTCAGAATCAGATTTGAATAAAAGCTATTTTGTTTGATGTCATAGGTTCTCAATCCAAAATAAGATTCCTGATTATGTGTATTGTACGCAGTTTGAAATCCTATACTTTGATAGGGCATATCTGGAAATACATATCCAAGTTTTGCCGAGACATCAAGTCTTTCGGTATTAATCTCTGCGCCCCAGAAATTTGTTGTCCCGCGATCACGATCTTTGTCAAAATCTAATTCTCCCATTTGCTTTTGGTCATCCATATATCGAAGATTTATAAAACTTACCCAACCTTTTTCGGCATCAGCATACTGCCAACGATTTAAGAAATTGATTTGTTTCGAAAGCGGATTATCAAGAAAGCCGTCATCGTTCATATCATTCTTCGATACTCTAGTATTTCCGTGAAGCAATAATGAAGTCGCCCATTTTTCAGATAATCTATGTGTCAAATGTGTGTTAACTTCAAATCGAGCATCGGAAGAGCCGTAGACGTTTAAATAAAACGGAATATCAGTCATCGGTTTTAAAAGTTCGGTATTAATTTGACCTGAAATGCTTTCAAACCCATTTACAGCACTTCCTGCACCTTTGGTGATTTGAATACTTTCGACCCAAGTTCCTGGAGTAAAAGAGAGTCCGTACGCTTGCGAAGCACCTCGAACAGAAGGAATATTTTCTTCTGAAATCAGCAAATACGGACTTGTAAGCCCCAGCATTTTTATCTGCTTCGTTCCGGTAATGGCATCGGCATAATTGACATCGATTGCAGGATTGGTTTCAAAACTTTCCGCAAGATTGCAACAAGCAGCCTTGAGTAGTTCTTTTGAAGTAAGCGTCGCTGTATTCCCAGTTACACTATATGATTTTCGAATGCTCTTTGATGAGCCTTGAACTATTACTTCGCCCAAAGTATCTTTGGTTACTTGAGCAAATAGATTTGTAACAAACAGCAGTAGCGCTGTTACAACGATATGTTTTGTATTCATTTTTTAATATGGAATTTCCAGTTATTAATCAACAAGATTGTTCTCGAAGCATGGCAATGAGATTTGATGAAAATACTAGAGATATCAGGCGTAGAGAATATTTTGGCCGTACAAAATGTAAAAAGGCGGCGCATTGCTGCAGTTTTCGATCTGAAATTGTTGTCTTTTAAGTTGTATCTGCGATTCAACCTTCGGAAGAGAGATAAAACTTGCAGCTAGAAACGGCGTAAAAAACGTGTACGTGAAACCCTTGACGATTGTATCTGTCGAGGCATCTTTTAGCGAAAGCGAAACATTATGACAACAAGAATCTTTTGAAACACAACATTCTTTTTCAGCAGGCACCTCTGGCATTTCGCAAATAACGTCATCAGAAAATACACTACTTATTGCGGCAATCTGATCTTTGCAGAAATGAATATTAAATGAAAATCCGCTACTATAAACAAGTAACAGGAGCGCTAGAAAGACCGATGTAGGTTTGAGCGTTTTCATTTAATAG
>JBBSQV010000113.1:0-8347 GCA_038243675.1 Flavobacteriales bacterium | reverse complement strand
TTGCAGAAGTAGTTCGGCAGTTTTCTCGGCTGTATCTTTAGTAAAAATCATAGTACAAATGTATAAAGTTTTCGTAAACGACAAGCCTCTTTTTCTCACAAATGAGATAATTAAAGAAACAGATTTTCAGATGTTCCTTTTAGAAAGCGTCGATATCAATCAACTGATATCAAAAATGTTTCATAATAAGATCCAAAAAGCTTACTTGTATCATTCTGATGCTAAAGAAATTATGAAAGTGCTCAAGTCTAAGATTCCTGTGCAAAAAGCCGGTGGTGGACTAGTTTACAATAAAAACGGGGATGTTTTATTCATATTTCGTAACGGAAAATGGGATTTGCCAAAAGGAGGCACTGAAAAAGGAGAGGAAATTGAAGAGACTTCCATCCGAGAAGTGGAGGAAGAAACCGGCGTGAGCGGATTAAAAATCACAAAAAAATTACAAAAAACCTATCATATTTTTAAACGCAATGGAGATTACAGATTGAAAATAACGCACTGGTTTGAAATGCGTACCGATTATGATGGCGAACTAGTAGGTCAAATTGATGAAGGTATTGATATAGTGGAGTGGATTAATCCAAATCGATTTGATGAAGTGCTTTCTAATTCTTACGAAAATATCAAATTATTATTTCTTTAACACTTTTTTATTGCAGGAACTATTGTGTAGTTCATGGTTTTGCGTATTTTAGCGAATTATTAAAATTAACAAAATACAATTATTATGAAAAAAATTACTTTAGGTTTATTTTTACTTTGTGCTTCATTTGGAGTTCAAGCACAAGATTTTTCTCAAACAACATCTGAAGTTGTTTCTGCAGGAACATCTGTGGCATGTGGAGTTGCAACTGGTGGAATAAGAGCTTCAAACTATTATAGAGCTTACAATTTACCAAATTTGGGAGTCACTTCTGATTATGGAGTTTCAAACATTATTTTCGGAATTGAAAATGCTAATGGCGAAGTAGAAATGACGGTAAAACTTTATGCTACAACCGCTACCTTTCCAGCTGGTTTTTCATTAGTTCCTGGTCCACAGTATAATATGATTGGTACTGCTTCAGTAACAATTGATGAAACAGATGTTTTAGGTCTGGTAACAGTTCCTTTTACAAATGCAGTAGTTCCTGCAGGAAGTAAATTAATCGTTGAAATTTCTCACGAAGATACAGATGTAAATGTTTATTTGGGAGCTAATTCTCTAGGACAAACAGCACCTGGTTATTTATCTTCAGACGGATGTGGAATTACATCGCCAACACCTTTTGCTACAATAAACTTTCCAAATGCACACATTATTGTAAATGTTACTGGCTCTACATTATCAGTAAAAAAGAATATTTTAGACCAAGTTTCTGTTTATCCTAATCCAACTAGCGGGAATGTTCAAGTTAATCTTCCTAATTCTATAGAAATCCTTTCTGTTTCAGTAAGCGATCTTTCTGGAAAACAAATGAACGCTAATGTTTTAGGTACTACTGTTGACATGTCAAACTTCGCATCAGGAGTTTACATGATTAATGTAAATACTACTGAAGGAAATCTTGTTAGAAAAGTTATCAAAAACTAATTCGAACAAACCTTAATATCTAAACCGCTTAATTATTTAAGCGGTTTTTTTTTGTTTTTATATTTTTCTTCGAAACTTCCTCACTAAATTTGCCACATGAATAATAATGTACATTCCACAAACATACTGCTTAATCTAGGCATAGAAGAACTTAATGAAATGCAGGAAGTTGCTCAAGAAGCAATTCTTGATAGTAGCGATGTTCTTTTATTATCACCGACTGGGTCAGGCAAAACTCTTGCTTTTTTACTTCCTATTTTTCAAACTTTAAGTGAAGAATCTACCAAAGTTCAGTGTTTGATTCTTGTACCTTCTCGCGAGCTAGCTTTGCAAATTGAGCAAGTTTGGAAAAAAATGGGAACTTCTCTAAAAGTTAATACTTGTTACGGAGGTCACTCAATCGAAACTGAAATAAAGAATCTTAGCAACCCACCGGCAGTTCTAATTGGTACTCCAGGTCGAATTGCTGATCATATAGATCGCGGCACCTTCGTAACAGATTCGATCAAAACGCTAATTCTGGATGAATTTGATAAGTCTCTACAACTTGGTTTTCATGAGCAAATGTCTTTTATCATTTCACGTTTACCAAAAGTTAACAAACGCGTAATGGTTTCTGCCACCGATGGCATTGAGATTCCCAAATATACAAAAGTTCACAAACCAGTTATTCTAAATTTCTTAACTGATGACCAAGAAGATAGTAATCTTCAAACCAAACTTGTTGTTAGTCCAGAAAAGGATAAACTTGAGACATTATTTAATTTGATATGTAGTTTCAAGTCTGAATCTGCAATTATATTTTGTAATCACAGAGATGCTGCTGAACGTATTAGTGATTTGCTAAATGAAAAAGGTATAAGCGTAACTTATTACCATGGCGGGATGGATCAAGATGAGCGCGAAAGAGCTTTAATTCAATTTAGAAATGGAAGCGTTCGATATCTTGTAACAACGGATTTGGCTGCTCGTGGACTGGATATTCCAGATATGAAACACGTTGTTCACTACCATTTACCATCAAAAGTAGACGAGTACACTCACCGTAACGGTCGTACTGCCCGGATGACTGCATCTGGTACAGCTTACATTCTTTATAATGAAGCTGAGAAAAAAGCTGATTATTTAGATTATAAAATGCCAACTTTGGATGTAAAGAATTCGGCTACATTGCCAAAAGCACCTGAATATAAAACAGTTTATATCAGCGGTGGAAAGAAGAATAAACTAAACAAAATAGATATTGTTGGTTTTTTTGGACAAGTTGGAGGTTTGGATAAGAGTGAAATTGGTATAATAGAGGTGAAGGATTTTATTTCTTTTGTAGCTGTAAAATCTTCTAAAGTAGCGAATTTACTTAGTGCAATTCGTGACAAAAAGATGAAAGGAAAGAAATATAAAATTGAAGTTGCTAGAAACGTAGTCAAGAAGGAAGAATAATTCTTCGTAAACCATTAATCTTCTAAAGTTATAATGGTAATTTTAATCAAAATCAAAACGGTTTGCAATTTTATTGCAAACCGTTTTGATTAAAATAATTTGACTTCTTACAATTTCTTCACATACTGTGTTATAATCACGATTTGCTGTCCATCAACCCGACCTTCAATAAATGTTTCGTTTTCGTGATCAAGTCTAATATTACGAACTGCCGTTCCTTGTTTTGCCACCATACTTGAACCTTTTACTTTCAAATCTTTAATGAGCACTACAGAATCTCCGGTGCTCAAAACAACGCCGTTGCTATCACGGTGGACGAGTTTATTTTCGTCTTCCTCACCTTCAGCAGTAGCTTTTGCCCACTCTAAAGTTTCTTCATCCATATAGATTTGCTCTGCCAATTCGTGATTGCCAAAACGCTTCAATAAACGGTATGACATTACTTGCACAGGAATATGCTCGCTCCACATACTATCATTTAAACATCTCCAGTGATTTGCGTCAGAGCTTTCTGGATTTTCAATTTGATCGATACAAGTGCTACACAAATAAATGCTTTCGTCAATTCCCGCCTTTTTCTCCGGAAGAATATCGTATTGTTTCAGGTTTTCTGTAGATCCACAAAGTTCGCAAGCACCATTACTCCGTTTGTTTAATTCTCTTTCTAAGTTCATTCTTTGTTAATTTATAACCGCAAAAATATCCTGCGGCAGTTTATTTAATAGTAGTTTGTACTGCTTCAGGTACAAGCAAAGTATAATCGCCACCATTTTTGATGACATCTCGTACGATACTAGAGCTGATATAAGATGTGTTTGTTGAAGTCAACAAGAAAACTGTTTCAATTTTCGAAAGCTTTCTGTTGGTATGCGCAATCGCTTTTTCAAATTCAAAATCTGCAGGATTTCGCAATCCACGTAGTATAAATGCAGCATCCATTCTTTCACAAAGGTCTATTGTAAGGCCTTTGTAATCTACGACCTTAATATTTGGAACATCTTTAAAAGTTTCCTCTAAAAACTTTTTGCGATCTTCAAGTGTAAACATATATTTCTTTTCGGCATTTACACCGATCGCAACAATTATTTCATCAAATAGGGGCAAACCACGATTGATTATATCCAAATGTCCTAAGGTTACTGGATCAAACGATCCTGGAAATACTGCTTTTTTCATCTTTAATATTTTTTATTAAGCATTTCTTATGGTTTTTATAGCTTCTACCCACTCATCTTTTTTGCAGACTTGGCATATTGATTTTCCTTTGTTAAGCTCTTCTATATTCCCACAATTGGTGCATGCATATAATCCGTTACGGGAAATTTCTTTCGTCTTTTTCGAAAATAAATGTGGAAGAATTGGCAAGCCTACTTTAACCGAATGATCATCATAAAAAAAGACACTCACTTCACCAGTTGTCTCAAGATAAGCATATTCTACTTGTCCAAGATGCGAAATAGATTGTTGTCTAAGTTCAGAGAAAAATTCGTCTTGCGCTAGCGATTCTTTGTTAAAAGTATCAATTGCGAATTTTCCGTGCTGAATAAGACATTCAGTTTTGCCTTCCATAAAATGTTCAAATCTTTTACTTTTTCCTGTTAGCCAAGTCACAAATCGATAACTCAAAATTACTACTAGAAAAACTGTGAAAGCTGGCAAGACTGCAACATCTTCATAAAACATCGGATCTCCTGCCGCCGATCCTAATGCAATAATTATTACAGTTTCAAAAACAGAAAGTTCCCGAACTCCTCTTTTTCCAGTAAGTTTTAAAGTCAGTAGCAAAACCACAAACATTATGAATGTACGGAAAGCCACTTCGAACAAAAAGCCAAAAGATTTATCGTCGAGGAAGATCTGGTGCAAATCGAGTCCTTCCATCTTTTATTTCTTTAATGCCATTTCGATACTGTTCGAAAATAACTGTTCTAATGAAATTCCTGCTTTCTCAGCTTGTTGTGGCAAAAGACTTTCGGTAGTAAGTCCAGGCACAGTATTTAATTCTAGCAAATGAGGTTCGTCATTAACAATAATGAATTCGCTACGGCTGAAACCTTCCATTTTCAAAATTTCGTAAATCCTTTTGGCTATTTTCTGAATTTTTAAAGTCATCTCTTCCGAAATTCTTGCCGGTGTAATCTCTTGCGATTTACCTAAATATTTGGCTTCATAATCAAAGAACTCATTTTCAGAAACTATTTCTGTTATCGGCAATACTGTTATTTCATTATTGTATTTGATCACTCCAACAGAAACTTCTGTTCCGTCAAGGAAACTTTCGATGATAATTTCGTCGTCTTCTTTATATGCTTTCGCTATAGCTGGGTCAAGCTCTTCCTGAGATTTTACTTTACTTATTCCAAAACTTGATCCAGATTTATTTGGCTTTACAAAACAAGGTAACCCCACATTTTTTACAATCTCACTAGTATTTATTTCGTCTCCTTGATTTAGATAATAAGAAGTTGCGGCATTTATTCCGTATGGTTTTAATACCGAAAGCATATCGCGTTTATTAAAAGTTAAAGCGGCTTGATAATATCCGCAAGAACTTTGCGGAATTTCTAGCAATGCAAAATAAGCTTGCATCAAGCCATCTTCACCAGGAGTACCGTGAATTGCATTGAAAACCGCATCAAATTTTACTTTATTTCCATTAATTTCTATGGAGAAATCATTTTTGTCTACTGCAGATAATTGCTCGTTTTCATCGCAGTAATACCACCCTTCTTTTAATATATGAATTCTATACCTATTATATTTGGACTTATCAAGGTTATTAAATACCACATTACCACTTAGTAATGATATTTGGACTTCGCTAGAATAGCCGCCCATAATGATGGCAATATTTTTCATGCTATTAAGTTTATTTAGGAGGTGAAGGGTTGATTTATGCAACAAATTTATCAATTTTTTTCAAATGAATACCCTTTAGTATTTTTATATCTTTGCGACAAATTAAATAATTATGAGTTTAGGAAAATATCTGTCCAGTCGCGTATTTTTTATGCAAATAGGTATTGCAATTGCAATCATCGTAGCCTTGGTTTTCGCCTTTATTTTTTGGCTAAAAATCACGACAAATCATGGTCAAGAAATAGAAGTACCCAATCTTAGCAAACTTACAGAGCAACAGGTAAAAGAAAAGGTCGAAGAGTTAAGCCTAAATTATGTAGTCTTAGACAGTGTCGATTTTAAGAAAGGATATCCTAAATTTAGTGTCGTAGAGCAAGATCCATTACCAGGTACCAAAGTAAAAGAAGATAGAAAAATTTACGTAAAAATAAATTCTTCTGGCTATACATCTGTTGTAATTCCAGATCTTATAGAAAAAACATTCAGACAAGCATCTCCAACACTACTAGCTCTAGGACTTGAAATTGGCGAAATTACCTATGTCCCATATTTAGGAAAAGATATGGTGAGACAGCTTAAGCAAAAGGGCAAGGTGTTGAAAGCGGGAGATAAAGTGATGAAGACATCTAAAATTGATGTTGTTCTAGGTGACGGAAAAATAGCATTTGACGAAAATGAAATGGATGACGCTTTAGAAAATCTTGAAGATGGTGAATAATGTAGATCAAAATGTAGAAGATGATACACTTTTTGAACATTTTAGATTTGAAGTTCCAAAGGGTCAATTACTATTGAGAATCGACAAGTTCTTGATGAATATGATTCAAAATTCAACTCGTAATAAAATTCAGAGTGCAGCTACTTCCGGTGATATTTATGTCAATGATGTCGCAGTTAAATCCAATTATAAAGTAAAACCGGGAGACGTTATTCGCATTTTGCTAACGCATCCGCCTTATGAAAACAGAATAGATCCAGAGGATATTCCGTTGGATATCGTTTACGAAGATGACGCTTTGCTATTGATAAATAAGGAAGCGGGAATGGTTGTTCATCCTGGCCACGGAAATTATACTGGAACTTTGGTGCACGCTTTGGCGTTCCACTTTGATAATCTTCCGATGAACAGCAGCGAGCGCCCAGGTTTGGTTCACCGGATTGACAAAGATACTTCAGGCTTGCTGGTGATTGCCAAAACCGAAGCTGCGATGACACATCTTGCTAAGCAGTTTGAGGCAAAAACTTCTGAGCGTGAATACATTGCGCTGGTTTGGGGAAATGTCAAGGAAGATGAAGGCACAATTACTGGAAATATTGCAAGACACGTCAAAGATCGCATGCAAATGGCGGTTTTTGAAGATGAAACTATCGGAAAACCTGCAGTAACACACTACAAAGTACTGGAACGTTTGGGCTATGTGACCTTGATTTCCTGCAAATTGGAAACGGGCCGTACGCATCAGATTCGCGTTCATCTCAAGCATATTGGGCATACTTTGTTTAATGACGAGCGTTACGGCGGTCATTTGATTTTGAAGGGTACTACGTTTACAAAGTATAAACAGTTTGTAGAAAACTGCTTTAAGATTTTACCACGTCAGGCTTTGCACGCAAAAACGCTTGGTTTTGTGCACCCTACAACTGGCGAAACAATGCGTTTTGATACCGAAATCCCTGCCGATATGCTCGAAGTTATTGAGAAATGGCGCAATTATGCACAGAGTAAAAGTATAGAAGAAGAGGAGTAAATCACTTTTCGAATTAAGTATAAATGACCTGAAGTATTCTTATTTCAGGTCATTTTTTTTGGATAATAAAATTTTGGCTTTCGCCGAAGGAATCCAAGTTCACGTTTAATTAATATGTTTCAAATTCTCGATTTTTATCATATCTAGCGAAGTGATTTCGGCTTTGGTTGAAGTTATAATGCTGAAATTGATGAATTAGCAGAAAACATATAGAAAAGTTTAATTATGTGATTTGCTTCGCCCGTTCGCTATGCTCTGGTCTCGCTCTGCTCGAAATGATAAGTTTGAGAGTGGAGTTGAAGTAGTAAGAATCATTAGAAAAGCCGAAATCTAATGCAACAAATCCGCGTCACTCCCACGCTATCTGGTGCTTGCCTGTGGCGAGTACCTACTTACAATTGAAAACCAAATTTCGCTTAATGTCTTTTAACTTAATTTTCTTAACTCCTTAATGGTAAAAATTAAACCATTAAGAAATTAAGGTTCTTTAAGAGTTTCGTTCGACACGTACCATCTAAAAAGTTAACTTCGCTAAATAATCCGCGTCACTCCCATGCCATCTGGTGCTTGCCTGTGGCGAGTACCTACTTACAATTGAAAACTAATCGAAGCGTCTGTGACGCGGTTGACAAAGACATTCATGATTTCGCTTAATGTCTTTTAACTTAATTTTCTTAACTCCTTAATGGTAAAAATTAAACCATTAAGAAATTAAGGTTCTTTAAGA
>JBBSQV010000112.1:0-8390 GCA_038243675.1 Flavobacteriales bacterium | reverse complement strand
TTACGCTAGAATTGATGGCTGGGCTGTGGGAATTGTTGCAAATCAGCGAAAAGTTGTAAAAACTAAAAGAGGTGAAATGCAGTTTGGCGGCGTAATTTATTCGGATAGTGCGGATAAAGCAACTCGTTTTATAGCAAATTGTAATCAGAAGAAAATTCCTCTTGTTTTCGTTCAAGATGTAACTGGTTTTATGGTTGGATCTAAATCTGAACACGGTGGAATCATCAAAGACGGTGCAAAAATGGTGAATGCCGTAAGTAATTCGGTTGTACCAAAATTTACTGTTATCGTTGGAAATTCGTACGGTGCAGGAAATTATGCAATGTGTGGAAAGGCGTACGATCCGAGGTTGATCTTTGCCTGGCCAAGTGCTGAACTTGCAGTTATGGGTGGAACTCAGGCTGCAAAAGTATTGGCACAAATTGAAGCTTCATCGCTTAAAGCAAAAGGTGAAGTAATTGATGAGGCGAAAGAAAAAGAACTTTTTGACAAGATTAAAGCAAGATACGACGAGCAAGTTTCTCCTTATTATGCTGCGGCAAGAATTTGGACTGATAATATTATCGATCCACTTGATACTCGTAAATGGATTTCTATGGGAATCGAAGCTGCGAACCACTCTCCTATTGAGAAGAAATTTAACCTAGGCGTTATTCAAGTATAATTTTTAAGATTTAGCAAAATGTTTAAATTCCTGCTCTGCTCTATTGGTTTGTTTTCTGTAGGTTCAATGTCTGCACAAGAAAATTTCAGCCGAAAAGACAGTCTTATCGGTGGATTGCGCGACGAGCGTACTTCCTATGATGTGATGCATTATGATGTGAATCTGAAAGTGTTTCCGTCCGAGAAAAGTATTGCAGGATACAACGAAATATCTTTTAAAGTTTTAAAAACAACTTCAGAAATTCAGGTAGATTTATTTAAAAATATGAAAGTTGATAGTATTATTTATAATAATAAACCGCTTCGTTATCGTCGAGATTTCGGAGCGGTTTTTATTTATTTTCCTGAGCAGCTTGCTGCCAATTCCGGAACTCAGAAAATCAAATTTTATTATTCAGGAAAACCTATCGAAGCGGTTCGTGCTCCTTGGGACGGCGGTTTTGTCTGGAAAAAAGACAACAACGGCAATCCGTGGATGGGCGTTGCGGTGCAAGGAACGGGAGGAAGTCTTTGGCTACCTGTCAAAGATTCTCAAAGTGACGAGCCTGACTTTGGCGTAAGCCTAAAAATTGCAGTTCCGGAAGGATTGACGAATGTTTCGAACGGGAAATTTGCAGGAAGTACTAAACTTTCTGACGGATATACGAGATGGGATTGGGAAGTTAAAAACCCAATAAATGCCTATAATATCACGCTGAATGTGGGCGATTACGTTCATATTCAAGATAAACTCGATGATCTTTCTTTGGATTATTATGTACTTCGCGACAACGAATATATTGCAAAACAACATTTTAAAGAAGATGTGATTCCGATGATGGAATGCTTTCAATCTAAATTTGGTAAATATCCTTTTCCCGAAGATGGATATAAACTTGTAGAAAGCAGCTATTTGGGAATGGAACATCAGAGTGCGGTAGCTTATGGAAATAAATTCGAAAAAGGCTATTTGGGTGGCGATATTTCGCAAACTGGAATAGGACTTTTATTCGACTTTATCATTGTTCACGAAAGTGGTCACGAGTGGTTTGGAAATAGCATTACAAGCAAGGACATTGCTGATATGTGGATTCACGAGTCTTTTACAACCTATAGCGAATCGGTATTTGTGGAATGTAAATATGGCTATGAAAAAGGTCAGGAATACATCAACGGTATGAAAGGTAATATCGTAAATGACAAACCAATTATATCGACTTTTGGCGTGAATAGCAGAGGATCTGGCGATATGTATTATAAAGGTGCATTGATGCTAAATACTTTGAGACACGTTGTAAACAACGACGTAAAATGGTGGGCAATGCTAAAGAAATATTCGGAAACATACCGACATAAAATCATTGAAACCAAAGATGTTGTAGATTTCTTTAATACCGAAACTGGATTGAATCTTACTCCTGTTTTCGACCACTATTTACGATCTACAAAGATTCCGTATCTGTCTCTAAAAGAGGAAAGAAACAAACTTGTTTACAATTGGGAAAATGTGGAAGATGAATTTAATCTGCCAATTGATATAACGGTTAAAAAGAAAAAAATCAGAATTCATCCAACTACAAAAGAGCAAACTCTAAAAGTTGGAAAGTTTGAAATTGAAGATGTTTCTGTGAATACAAATGACTTTTTGATTTTGCTGAAGTAGTTACTGCTGCGCCAAAACCTCCACAAGCGTCTCTCTCCTCCTAATTTTCCGCGATCCAGTGTCTAAAAAGGGTGGATAGAATATATCTACTCTAATTCGTGAAATTTGTATCAAAATAGACACTTCTAATTTTTAGATTGTACCAATATGGAAGTTAGTAGCATTTGAAAAAATGCCTTAAATAGCAAAATATGAAACCAACAATTACAATTGTATTATTGATCTTATCGTTCATATTTGGATGTGAACGAACTAAAAATGATATCCAATTTGTCGATAATTTTGTGTTTTCATATAGTGCAATGTATTCAGATTATTCAATGAAATTCACACAAAGTGACACAGTATATATCCAAAAACGATTTCCTGGGACAACTGAACATTTCTACTTTATAATTAAAGAATCCGACAGGCATAATGTTTTAAAATTAGCAAATGATATAAAGTTTGCCAAATATGACTCCATTAATGACCAACATTTAGTAAATCAGTTAGTTGATGGAACAGGTTACAAATTTTACGTTGAAAAAGGAACTAAAAGAGATTGGATATACATTTACGGTGATGATGGACCAAAAGAATTTTATGAATTTTCAGCAGTCCTGAATTCTTTAAAAGAGAAACAGACTTTACAAAAAACAAACAAGGAAATAGATTTTGGAAATCTTGATCATATTTTGCTGCCAGAGCCACCTACGTCATTAGAAATTAAATAGACTACCATTAAACTAATGCAACTTCAAATTTAAAAACTGGGAAGATTAAAATCGAAGATGACTGATTATGAAGATTGTTTAAAAGTTCTACCTATAAAATTACTGCTGCTTCAAAATCTCCGCCAATGTCTCTCTCCTTCTAATTTTTCCCGATCCAGTTTCCAAAAATTTAGGATAGAAAAAAATCTCTTTCGGTTTTTGATATTTATCAAGATTTTCAAAATCATTTGTATCAAGATCATAACGATCTCCTTCGATAACAAGTGCTAACTTCTCGCCTAATAATTCATCTTCAATTCCGATAACAAAAAATCTAGCTCTGATTTGATCGGCAAGTTTGGCTTCGATGGTCTCGGGAATGAGTTTTATTCCGCCGCTATTTACAATATTGTCAAGACGGCCTAGAAATATAAATTCGTTTTCGTTGACGATTTCTACAACGTCATTTGTACAAAGAATTTCTTGAGAAATTCTATCGGCGGTAATGCAAAGACAGTTATTTTGGTCTTTAGTCACGGTCACGTTTGGTAATACTTTAAAGCTCTTCTCTCCTACTCTTTTTGCAGCGATGTGAGTTATGGTTTCAGTCATACCATAAGTTTCGTACGCTTCTATTGGAAGGTCCAGCAAAATGTCTTCAAGCGGTTTGCTGATTTTCTGACCACCAATAATTATTTTTTTGATATTGCAAAGTTTATCAATGCTGCCCATAACTTGAAGTGGTACCATTGCTGCAAAGTCATATTTTGTGTCGTTACATTCTAGAGGATGAGAAGTTGGTGCGACAAAATCCATATCAAGACCTAAAATAAAACCTCTTACCAACTGCATTTTTCCAGCAATAAATCGAACGGGAAGACAATGTAAAACTTTATTTCCTGGACGCAAATCAAAAAAGTCTCCAGTTGCAAGCGCCGAATTTACCATTGCTTGCTTGTCGAGTTTAATTATTTTAGGTTCTCCAGTAGTTCCAGAAGTTTTTAATTCGATATAATCATTCTTGTCAAACCACTCGTAAATAAAGTCGCCAACCGCTTTTTCAAAGTCGTCGCCTTCTTTGATGAAAATACAAGCCTCCATGATTAAGTCTTCTTTAGTGAGCGCGAAACCATTTAATTTAAATGAATTGTGAACATTATTATATGTAATTTTTCTTTGTGTAATTGTTGTCATTATTCTTGCAGTTTAATTTTTCCGAAAAGTTTTTCTGACCAAGATGTCCAGCCATACTTTTTACTAAAGATAAATAAAAGAATCGGGAATATGACAAACACCGGAAGTATGACATCGAAACCCGCGGAAGGTATTGACATATCTCTAAGAATAGAATTTGTTTGAAATGCTGACCAATCTGACGTCACCAACAATGCACTAATAAGATTGTTAGCAGCGTGAAATCCTAAACTTAATTCGATACCTTCATCCATAAGTGTTAAAATACCTAAAAATAATCCTGTCCCGATATAATAAATCATAATGATATAGCCCATTTTGCTCACTTCAGGATTGGCAATATGCATCAATCCAAAGATCAGCGACGTCATAAGTAATGGAAACCATCTATTTCCTGCAAGAATTCCGAAACCTTGCATCAGATATCCTCGAAAAATATATTCCTCTGTACTTGTCTGAATAGGAATCATTACAATAGCAATTACTGCTAGTATTAAAAATGGAAAAAGCTGAAAATTTATCTGATAATTTTCTGGCTCCATAATATAGTCGGCTGCCGTAACTATTACTAGGAAAGCTGCCCAGAGTCCGAAAGCAAAAAATATTCTTTTCCAATCTATTTTTTTTCTGGTATTTGTTAGGCTGTTGATGCTCTGTTTGTGAATAACTCTTTGCCACCCAAATAAAGCTGCGAGTGCAAAGACAAACGATATCATCAATAAAAACAAAGTCAAATTTGAATCAAGATATTTTGTCACTTCTTCATTTGTTGTTGGAAAAGCATCATCTGTCGCAAAACTTTTAAAAAGCAGTGCAATAACTAGTGGAAGCTGTCCAATAAAAGACGCAGCAATCACCACCACAGAACCTATTAAATACTTCCAAAACTTATTTTCTTCGCTAACTGCCTGCTGTATAAACATATATGTAAATTAAATATTATTGACCAATATATCTTTTAATGGTCAAAGCCAAAAAGGTAAATGTATTCAAAATTGCATTAATTTGTACCCCAATAAATTCCTAAAACTATGATTCAGATTTACCATAATCCGCGTTGTTCAAAATCTCGAAGCTGCGAAACCTTTTTATCAGAGCTCAATCAGCCTTACGAAATAATCAGATATCTAGACAATCCTCTCAGCTTTGATGAAATCAAATCAATACTCACAAAACTTAAAATTCCTGCCGAAGAATTAATTCGCAAAAGCGAGAAAATCTGGAAAGAAAATTATAATGAGAAGGTACTTAATGAAGATGAAATAATCACAATTATGGTCGAAAATCCGATTCTAATAGAACGTCCAATTATCGTAAATGGAAATAGAGCAGTTATTGGCAGACTCCTTGAAAATATTGATAAGATCCTTTAAAATAAGGGAGTTTTAACTTCTATTTGGGATAGCTAAAGTACTGTAATGGTTATTTTTGCCGCTCTCAACTATTTATAAAACCAATATTAATGAATCTACCTAAAATTACATTTTTAGCTTCCTTACTTTTAATTAGCTCGCAGTTATTTGCCCAAAATCCAGGAGCAGCTGAAGTTAATGTGACCGGCAGGGTTGTAGAGAAAACTACGCAACAAGCATTAGGATATGCAACCGTAACACTTTTTAAAACCGGTACTAAAACTCCAGTTTCTGGAGGTCTTACCGATGATAAAGGTGAATTTAATGTTCAAATTGCGACGGGTACATACGATATTAGTATAGAATTTATTTCTTTCCAAGTTGTTGATTTAAAAGCTCGCAAAATAGACGGCAACACCAATCTTGGTACTATCAGCCTTCAAGATGACGTGACGCAACTTAGTGAGGTGGTAATTAGAAATGAAACTACTGCTGTTGACATTAAACTAGACAAAAAAGTTTATAGTATAGGTAAAGATTTAATGGTAAAAGGTGGAACTGTAAGCGATGTGCTTGACAATATTCCATCGGTAACTGTCGATGCAGACGGATCTATTAGCCTTCGTGGTAACGAAAGTGTACGTATTCTTATAGATGGACGTCCTTCAACTGCAATCAATGTTGCCGAAGCTCTAAAGATGCTGCCCGCAGATGCCATCGATAAAGTAGAAGTTGTTACTAATCCATCAGCGCGATACGATTCAGAAGGTGGTGCAGGACTTTTAAACATCATTCTTAAAAAAGGGAAAAGAGATGGATTCAACGGAACTGTGATCGGAACAATTGGAGATCCTGAGAATTACGGTCTTTCGGCTAATTTAAATTTCAGAGATAAAGAATTTAATCTTTTTACAAGTACTGGATACAATTATAGAACAAGTAACGGAAACAGCCGTACGGAAACTGAATATTTGAATCCTGACGGAAGTACTCGAAATTATATCACTGACAGACGCACAAACGAGCGTCTTAGCAAAGGCTTTAATTCCACTGTAGGTTTAGAGTGGTTTCTTGCTGACAAGACAATTTGGACAAATTCTATGAATATTCGTAAATCTTCTGGTGAAAATCCTGACGATGTTTTTTACGATAATTACGATGCTTCCAAAAATTACCAATTTACAACTGCACGATTTAATGACGGTAACAACAAAGATTATAATTTAGAATACGCAACAAACTTCGAAAAGAAATTTGAAAAAGAAGGTCATATTTTTACAATTGATGGATCATTTTCTAAAGAAGGGGACAAGGAAAATTCTGAAATAAATTTTGCTTCTGAAACTACCTTTAATGATCAGAAACAAACAAGAAATTCGATCAAAGCAGATTACGTTTTGCCTATAGGAAAAAATAGTCAGTTTGAGGCAGGATATAAAGGTGACTTTAATAACCTATTCACAATATATCAAGTTGACACTTTAAATATCTCAAACAATACTTATATCAGCGATGATCGTTATTCCAATACTCTTGAGTACAAGGAAAACATCAATGCTTTATATACTCAGTTTGGTACAAAATTCGACAAACTCTCTGTTTTACTGGGTCTTAGATATGAAGACACTAAAGTCAATATCAATCAGATTACAAGTGCAGATTACAACACTAAAAAGTACCGAGATTTCTTCCCTTCTGCTTTCTTAACGTATGAAATTTCAGATAAATCCAGCGCCTCATTAAGTTATAGCCGTAGAGTTTCTAGACCAAGAGGTCGAATGATTAATCCGTTTTCAAACTATTCAAGTAATATCAATTTATTCAAAGGAAATCCAGATTTGAATGCTTCATATACCGACGCAATTGATTTAGGATATTTAAAAAGATGGGAAAAGCTGACTTTTAATACTTCTCTTTACGTCAATAAAACAACTGAGTCTGTACAATTTATCCGTACGGAGTCTGGAGATTTTGTTAGTACAGATTCTCAAGGAAGTGGAATCTTAACGCCAGTTATTATTACTACTCCTATAAACCTTGCGACAAGTTACCGTTATGGATTCGAGTTTTCTTTAAATTATAGCCCATACAGATGGTGGAGACTTAACAGCAGTTTCAATATTTACGGGTATGATACAAAAGGAGATTACACCTACACCGATTTTAACGGTGACGAAGTAACTCAAAACTTTGACAATAATGCAGTTTCTTGGTTTGCGAGAGTAAGTTCAAAAGTTACTTTGCCATATAAAATTGATTGGCAGACGAATCTTAATTATTACGGGCCTTCTAGTACCGCTCAAGGAAAAAGTTACGGAATCGGTGTTGCAAGCTTAGCGTTCTCTAAAGATTTATTTAAAGAGAAAGCGACAATTTCACTAAATATTAACGACGTTTTCAATTCTAGAATCAGAAAATATGATACTAATATTTTGAATGTTCTTAACTCAGAATCAGAGATGCAATGGCGCACACGAACTGTTATGATGTCAATTACATACAGATTTAATCAGAAAAAGAGCGAACGAGAAAAAGTACGTCAACCAAACCCTGATGCAGGTGGTGGAGAAGAATATCAAGGATAATGAGCATAAAAAAAGGAAACCGATTTGGTTTCCTTTTTTTTTATCAGAATTAAAATAATTAAAGCTGATTTTCCTGTTCTAGTTTTTTCTTAGCCTTTTTCTCTTTGTACATCTCATAAGTAGCACCTCCAACCCAATAGGATACGAAGCCCACCACAAAGAACATTACCCAGAATCCCATCGTTAAGACGGTAAGGAATACTAAAAAACCTAAGTACTGTTGAAATTCAAACATGTTTTCCGGAGTTTTTGAATTATA
>JBBSQV010000111.1:0-8424 GCA_038243675.1 Flavobacteriales bacterium | reverse complement strand
ATACGCTTGCACTTATTCCAGACCGCTCGTACGCTGGACTTTATGTTGCTACAATTGACTTCTGTAAAAAACACGGTGCCTTTGACCCTGCAACAATGGGAAGTGTACCAAACGTAGGATTGATGGCTCAAAAAGCTGAAGAATACGGATCTCACGACAAGACTTTCCAAATGGAAGCTGAAGGTGTGGTGAAAGTTGTGAACTCGAAAGGAGAAGTTTTGATAGAGCAAGAAGTTGCTAATAAAGACATCTTTAGAATGTGTCAAGTAAAAGACGCACCTATTCAGGACTGGGTAAAACTTGCGGTAAATAGGGCGAGATTGTCTGATACTCCGGCGATTTTCTGGTTGGACGAACAGAGAGCGCACGACCGTTTGCTTATTGAAAAAGTGAATCTTTACTTGAAAGATCACGATACTACTGGTCTTGACATTAGAATTATGAATCCAATTGATGCGACAAATTTCTCTTTGGAGCGCATCAAAGAAGGAAAAGATACTATCTCTGTAACTGGAAATGTTCTTCGTGATTACCTAACAGATTTATTCCCAATTTTGGAATTAGGAACTTCTGCAAAAATGCTATCAATCGTTCCGTTGATGAATGGTGGTGGATTGTTTGAAACGGGTGCTGGTGGATCTGCTCCTAAGCATATCGAGCAGTTTATTGAAGAAGGATATTTGCGTTGGGATTCTCTTGGAGAATTTTTGGCTTTGGGAGTTTCGTTAGAGCACCTTGGTCAATCGCTTAATAATTCAAAAGCCTTAGTAATTTCTGAAGCTCTTGATGATGCTACAGAAAAATTCCTTGACAATGACAAATCTCCAGCTCGTAAAGTTGGACAAATTGACAATAGAGGATCGCACTTTTACTTAGCGATGTACTGGGCAGAAGCGCTTGCAAAGCAAACGAAAGATGCGGAATTGCAAGCTAAATTTACACCAATCGCAGAAGAGCTGCAAGCAAACGAAGATAAAATCAATAGTGAACTTATTGGAGCACAAGGAAAACCTCAAGATATTGGCGGTTACTACCACCCGAACTTCAAGAAGACGGATGATGCGATGCGTCCAAGTGAAACATTGAATACGATTTTGGCTAAACTTTCGTAGTTTTGCCTAAATATATATTAAAAAGACGGCCTTAATCAGCCGTCTTTTTTTGTGGATACTATATTTACTTGCTTTTTTAAAGTAGCTGATTTTCAGCGAAATTGTACTAACTGTCAAACACTTGGCTCTTCTATGGTTTTAAAAAAAATAATGCCGTTTCTATTAATTCTTCTCTTTGCGTTAAGTACTGCAATGGCACAAGAAAAGGTTACCATTTCGGGGACTGTGAAAGATCAGAATACCAACGAAAAACTTATTGGAGTTAATATTCTGCTTTTGCCATCCAAAATGTATGCGGTGACCAATGAGTATGGATTTTTCTCTGTCACCGTTCCCACGAACGATTATACTTTGGACATTAGTTATATTGGATACGAAACTGTTCAGCGTGAAATTAAGGCGACAAAAGATATCCGTCTAACCATTGATTTGCGTGAAGACGCGTTGCAACTATCTGAAGTTATTATTGGAAGTAAAAGCCGCACTAATACTCGAAATACCGAAATGAGTGTTGCGAAAATCAGTATGGTTGAAATTAAGAAAATGCCTGTCGTTCTTGGCGAAAGCGATATTCTGAAATCGATTTTGACATTACCTGGAGTGACGAACGCGGGCGAAGGACAATCGGGCTTTAATGTTCGTGGAGGTGCGGTAGATCAGAATTTAATTTTGCTTGATGAAGCTACTATTTACAATTCGTCGCACCTTTTTGGATTTTTTTCGGTATTTAATTCGGATGCAATTAAAGATTTGAAATTGTATAAAGGTGGAATTCCTGCTCGCTTTGGAGGAAGGGTTTCGTCGGTTTTGGATATTTATCAGAAAGAGGGAAACAGCAAAGACTTTAGTATGACTGGTGGCGTCGGACTTATTTCGAGTCGTCTACTTGCCGAAGGCCCGATTGTAAAAGATAAAGGTTCGTTTCTGGCGGCGGGACGTAGTTCGTACGCGCATCTTTTCTTGAAAGCAACCGGCAATGAAAACTCGGCTTACTTTTACGATTTGAATACCAAACTGAGTTATAACCTGAATCCGAATAACAATATCTATTTCTCTGGATATTTTGGGCGTGATGTATTTAATATCAATGATAATTTCGAAAATACTTTTGGAAACACTATTGTGAATTTTCGTTGGAATCACCTTTTTAGCGACAAGATATTTTCGAATATGTCCTTAATATACAGCGATTACTATTACGGATTGACTTTGGATTTTATTGGTTTCAATTGGGATAGCAGCGTTAAAAATTACAATTTTAAATATGATATAAAGCAATATGTAAATGACAAAATAAAATTAAGCTACGGTATCAATAGCATTTACTACGATTTTGATCCAGGATCGATTAGTCCTTCTAAACTTGATTCGGGAATTAATCCTTTTAGCTTAGACAAAAAATATGCTTTTGAGAATGCCGCTTATATTGATGTAGAGCAAAAAATTTCTGAAAAATGGCAGGTAAGTTATGGACTTCGTTTGAGTTCATTTCTGAGATTGGGCGATCAGGAAGTTAGTATCTATGAAAATGGTCAAGCTGTAAAATGGAATAATGAGTTAAAAATTTACGAGAAAGCAACTCCAATCGGAAGTCGAAAATATTCGAAAAACGAAACGATTGCTAGTTTTGCTAATTTAGAGCCGCGCGTCGCCGTATCCTATTCTCTAGACGAAGATCAGTCGATTAAAGCTAGTTATAATAGAATGACGCAGTATTTGCATTTGGTTTCAAATACCGCATCTCCGACTCCGCTTGACATTTGGACGCCTTCGGATGATTTTCAGAAGCCACAATTGTTAGATCAATGGGCGATTGGATATTTTAGAAACTTCAATAATGACAAATATTCGCTTGAAGTTGAATCTTTTTATAAAGAAATCAAAAACCGCATCGATTATATTGACGGAGCCGATTTGATTGCCAATAATAACATTGAGCAAGTTTTGCTAAATGGTCGCGCTCGTGCTTACGGATTGGAAGTTTTAGTGCGTAAAAATACGGGGGATTTCAGCGGATGGGTTGCCTACACACTTTCTAACGCAGAGCAGCAAACAGCAGGACGAACTCCTGAGGAGTTGGGAATTAGCAATGGCGATTGGTACAAATCTGGATATGACAAGACCCACAATCTTTCGGTGGTTGGTTCTTATTTTTTAAATAAGAAGTGGACTTTTGGCAGTATTTTCAGCTTACAATCGGGTCAAGCGACAACTTTTCCAACTGGATATTATGAATATCAAGGAATGCAAGTGCCTCAATATGGCGGTCGTAACGCAAGCCGTCTTCCCGCCTACCACCGTCTTGATGTGTCGGCAACTTTGACTCCTCGCAAAAATGAAGGTCGAAAATGGCAAGGGGAATGGGTTTTCGGAATTTACAATGTTTACAATCGTAAGAATGCTGCTTCGATTTCGTTTAGGCAAAATGAAGATAGCGGGCAAAACGAGTCGGTAAAACTCTCCATTTTTGGAATAATTCCATCTGTAACCTACAATTTTAAATTTTAAGCGATGCAAAAACTAAGCAAACTCATCATATTTCTTTTGGCGGTAATTCTTACGACTTCTTGCGAGGATGTTATCGATCTTAAATTGGAAAATGCCGCGCCACGACTAGTCGTAGATGCTGCGATTGTCTGGACAAAAGGCACAGATGGCGCAAATCAGACGATCAGATTGACCACAACTGCGCCATTTTACAACAATTCGGTGCCCGCTGCAAATGCCGCCATCGTTAGCGTGACCAGCAATAATCAGGTTTTCGAATTTGTCGAAGATGGAAATACTGGAAATTATATTTGTCAAAATTTTGTGCCTGAACTTGGCGAAACCTACGTTTTGAACATCATTTATCAGGGAGTAACTTATATCGCAACGGAGAAATTTATTCCGTCGCCCGAAATTTTAAATGTTGTTCAGACCGACCAAGGTGGTTTCTTAGGAACGGACAAAGAGGTTCGATTTTTCTGGCAAGACAACGGTGTCGAAGACAATTATTACCTCGCGAGTTTTAATGCTCAAGGTTGGCTTACCCCCGATTATTCGCCTCAATCCGACAGATTTTTCAACGGAAATCAGATGTTTGCGCTTTATTCTGACGAGGATTTGACCGCAAATACTACATTATACCTTCGTCTGAGCGGAATTTCGCTGCAGTATTATAACTATTTGGTCGTGCTTTTTGGCGCGGCAAGTGGTGGAAATCCGTTCTCTGGTCCGCCTGCAACGGTCCGCGGAAACGTAGTGAATCCGATAGATACGGACGATTTTGCACTTGGATATTTCAGCTTGAGCGAGAATGATGTGCAGACCTATATCGTTCAATAAGTGTTAAATTTTATTAAGGAGCTATTTCCAGCCATCCGTTATAGTCAGCGGGATGCAAAAGCTGTTTTTGTAAGTCCTGCAAGGAGCTTCCGTTGGTCGCTCTCGCAGTACAACAAAAACTAGCTTTGCATTGCCCGCTGTCTGCCACTTCTGTCCGGGCTAGGGAATATCATCACCTTTGAAACATTCGTATATTTACAACAAACTTTTTTCAAAAACTTATGTCTTCACATCATATTGTACGTACCGATCAAGAGCCTGCACTCATCATCGCGAATGGTCAGTCTTGCAGCAACGAACTGCTGGGTCAATTGCTCGAATGGTCACCACTTGTGGTAGTTCTCGATTCGGCAATTCAACGAGTGATAGACCTTAATATTATGGTAGATGTTTTGTTGGGAGATTTCGATAGAAATTTTGATCCTGCTTTATATGAGCAACAACAATTTCCCCTCGAAATAGTATATACACCAAATCAAGATAAAACCGATCTCGAAAAAGCTTTTGATTATTTAATAGAACGAAAAATTCCAGCGGTAAATGTTATTTGGGCAACTGGAAAACGAGCCGACCACAGCATTACGAATATGACCAACATCGTGAGATATCGCAACAAACTCAAAATTGTTATTCTCGACGATTACTCCAAAATTTTCCTGCTTCAACCAGATTTCAAAAAATGGTACACGGCAAAAAGTATTTTATCCCTAATTCCCGTTGGCACCGTAACTGGAATCACTTCCCACAACCTGACTTATGAACTTAGTGACGATACTTTAATTATGGGCTATCGAACTGGAAGCAGCAACTCCGTAAAAGAGGATGGAATCGTGAGTATTGAGCATACAAGTGGAGATTTGTTGTTGATGGAGTGTGAAGATTGAGGAAGATTTAAAAATTGAAAAATTTAAAGATTAAAAGATTTGAGGAACCTGAAAAAAAAGAAAATAATTGAAAGTTTGAAGGATTTGACTAACCCAATCTATCAATAAAATACAAATGCTCCAAAGGAAAAATAAAACCTGAATTTGCGACCCCAGCGAGGTCGAATGTTTATAGCACATCAAATATTAGAGGCGATACGACCCCTTCGGGGTCGCACAATTATGCAAGCTGTTATTTTAAAATATATCAGAAGAGAACATTGCTGAAAATAAGAAAAATAAAACACATTCAAAACGATAAAAAAATATACGACCCCTACAGGGTTGAAAACACATAGAACTTTATTTTCTATAAACATTTGATCCCGATGGGATCAGGTATTTTGGTTACTATTAAACGAGGAATTTAAAAAATTCAAGGGATTAAAGATTTGAGGAACCTGAAAAAAAGAAAATAATTGAAAGTTTGAAGGTTTTGAGAAACCCAAACTATCAATAAAACTCAACTGATTTAAACCAAAAAGATACCATTCATTTTCGACCTCATCGGGGTCGTATGTCTATAGAAATATCATTTATTTATGGCAGAACGACCCCTTCGGGGTCGCACAATAATTATTATATTTAAAATAAAGCAGTAAGTAAGATGTTAGGAGACACGAATCGCAAAATAAACGTTTTCAAAAACTGTACGACCCCTACAGGGTCGAAACAAAAACCACATACTATCTCTACAAACATTTGATCCCGATGGGATCTGCTGCTGTGGTTATTTTAATTTTCGTCATTTCATTTTATTCTTTAAAAACATTTCTGGACTAATTATCGCAAGACCACTATTTTGAAAGTCCTTGATGTTTCTAGTTAAGATAATTTGAATAGTCCCATTATTAGTTGCGGCGAAATTTTGAAGAGCATCCTCAAAATCCTTAAATTTTGAATTAAGAGCATCAACCACAACTTCTTGATTCATTATCACCACCTCAATTATAATCAAAAGTTGTTTTAACTTTTCAATAATAATATCGTGCGGGGCTGTTTTCCTAAGTAAATAGTAGACGTTACTTATTATTACTGGAGTTGTAAAGCCTTTTATTTGCTCTTTTTCACAAAGCAAAAATAATTCTGTAGCAAATACTGCAAATGGTTGACGATCAAAGAAAAAATCAAGAATTACATCTGTATCTATTAAAACATTTTCCATTTATAAATATTTTTCTTCGAGTCTGTTTGTAAGTTCTTCTTTGTAATCGAAGTTATTCGGCATTTTAAATGAACCTTTTAATGATTTCACAATTGGAGTAAGTTTTATTTTTTCATCTTTCTCTGAGTCTTTTGTCAAAGATTTGAGATAATTTTCAATGATGTTAGAAAGACTTCTATTTTTCTCTTTGGCATATTCTTTTGCCTTTATAATAACTTCTTGCTGTATAGTTAACGTTAGTTTAGTACTCATCTTTTTTATTCAAAGATAATAAAAAAATATTACACGTGCTATTAGATAAAAAAACGACACGTGCTATATTTATCTGATAAATAATACGCTATTATATGAATTTAATTGTGTTGTAATAAATAAGTACATAGTATGGTAGACAATTAGCTATCACCCACGTCACTCCTAGCCCCGATAGCAACGGCATCCTCTAGCTTTTTCCTTAAAAAAAAGCCAGAGATATAGTGCATAGCGGGATAAAGCTCCAAATAAAAATTATTGTTGAATCAACAAGCTTTTGTCAAATCCTCATCTTTAAAATAATGATCTATTTCTTCCTGATTTTGATTTTTACAGGCGGCATAAGGTTCTGATTGGGAAAGCAATTTCCTTTTGATAATTGGACGTACCGTCTTCGTGAAAAATCGCTGAATCGCAGGAACGCCTGCCGCAACTTGTTCGAAATAACTGTCTATCGTATCTCTTCTGAAATCGACAATTGACTGCAGAATATCACCATCTTGGTAAAATCCACAATGGAAATTCTTGGTAGCAAACGCCGAATCTGGGAAACTCAGCGCGCCTAAACCGAAAATATCAAAAGAACGCAACAGAAATGCTTTATACGAAATTCGGCAGCTAGAACCGCCACCTAAGTTATAAATGTTTCCTGTCAACTCTCTGCAATGGGCAATTCCATTGACAAAAGCTCGCGCAGTATCGGCAGGCGTTGCGATTTCCATCGCCGTTTTAAGTGGCATATGAAACATCAATTTAGAAATTTTATGATCGCCCATAATTGCAGCCAGTCGGAAAATTGTCCATTTCAGGGGAGAGTTTTGAATAATATGTTCGGCTTCAATCTTAGTCTTTGCATATTCATCGCGGGGGCTCGGCATTAATATATCATTGACATTTATTAACGGACTATCTACCCGGTCGCCGTAAACCGAAATCGACGAACTGTACATAAAAAATGCACGTGGAGAAAATTCGCTAAGTGCTTTTACAAGATTTTCTGTCCCTTGAACATTTACCTTTTGCGAAAGTAACGGATAATCATCAGCAACGGGGGGAATAATAGCTGCAAGATGAATCACGAAATCTTGATTGTGGCAAGCTTTGCTAACATCGCCAAAATTGGAAATGTCACCATAAACCAAAGTAGCAAGTTTTGCAAAAGATCTAAGTTTTCGCTCTGAACGTTTGGTTTTTATGTCGAAAACTGTGATTTCATATAAATCTGATTGCTCGGATAGTTGTTTCAAAACCTGAAAACCCACAGTCCCCGAAGCGCCCGTAAGCAGTACTCTTTTCTTAGTTGCCATAAAATAATACTTTCATTAAAGATTATTGCTAAAATTGATTTATGCCGAACGAAATTAATATTTAATTCCTAATAAAGAGATTATACGATATTGATTTAACTATTATTTCAGATATTAAAAGGTATATTATTACATACTTTGATTAGCTTTTTGCGGTTTTTAATATCTTAGAAACTGTATCTTTGCAGTCTAAAAATGACCTGGCTTTATGAGCGAAAAAAAAGAATTGCATCCTAGAAACTTGCACAACGTAGATTACGATTTAGAATTACTATCCCAAGCAACTCCTGCTTTAGAACAACATATAATTGAGAAATTTGGCAAGAAAACAATTGATT
>JBBSQV010000110.1:0-8447 GCA_038243675.1 Flavobacteriales bacterium | reverse complement strand
TGCCGGACACGGAGCAGGAAAGCCAACTTCAAAAGTAATTGCCGAAGCTGCAGATATGTGGAGTTTTATATTTTATAATATGGGAGTAAAAATCTAAGAAAATTTTATGCTTATTTACAAAGCTGGAAGGAATGTTTAATACATTGCTTCCAGCTTTTTTGTGTGAATTTAAAAAATTACAACTTGGAATTAGACAACAGAAAGAATGCTTAAGAGTAAATTGCAGCTGAAACTTTGTATATATTTATTCAAAATTAAAAATGACAAACTGCTGAATTTTATATTAAGTAAATAATCTCAGGAAATCTCCGTTATTAAAAATAAAATATATTTATGAAAAAAGTAATTTGGCTTCTAGCCCTTGTCGTTTCAGTATCTGCCTGCTCAAGTGACGACGACAATCCAATCGGTGGTGGAGATACAACTAATAATTATTATCCATTGAAAACTGCAAACACTTGGAAATATTCTGCTGTAAATGACGAAGCAACAACTGAAGATGTGCTTACTGTGACTGGGCAAACTACAATTGTTGGTAAAAGCTATTTTACGATGGAAACAGAAAATATTCCAACAGGTTTTTATACTTCATCTGTAAACGGCCAATCTTTGAGGAACGAAAATAATACTGTCTATATGACTGGCGCATTAGATTTTAATCTGGGCGAAATCTTTCCAATAGACCTCGAATTAAATGATTTTATTTTGGTAAAAAGTGGTGCTGCAAATTCTGAACTTCTATCTACAATTTCTGGATCTATGTCTCAAACTTTCGAAAATATTCCACTTACTGCAAATTATACTTTGTCAACAGTAAACCAAAATTCTTTGCCATCTTATACTTCTCAAGGAGTTGTTTATAATGATGTAAAAGTTGTGAAATTTGCATTGAATATGAAAGTTATAGCAACTTTGAGTCTTGGTGGATTTCCACTAAATTTTACAATTCTTAATAGTCAAGACGTCATCTCTTCAACTCAATACTACGCAAAAAACATTGGAATGGTTCATGCTAAAACTATCATTAGTTATAATCTCCAAGACTTGTCAAACTTTCCTGTCCAACTGCCGATCGAGCAGTCGCAAACTATTCTTTCTAGTGAATCTCTGCTAGATTTTCAGCAAAACTAGTATTTACAGAGTGCTGAAATGTTGTTAATGTTTGCATAATTTGATTATTCTCGACTTTGCAAAGTCTTAAATTTGCAGTTCTAACTAATAATAAAAAACATGAAAAAATTAATTCTATCTGCGTGCTTGATTGTTGCAATGGCATTCACTGCAAACGCACAAGAGATAAGCCAAAATGCTTTGGGACTTCGTATTGGAGACAATGATGGTTTTGGGGGAGAAATTTCTTATCAGCGCGCTTTAGGTTCAAACAACCGTTTGGAATTAGATCTTGGATGGAGAAACAGCGAATATTATGACGCTCTAAAAATTGCAGGTGTTTACCAATGGGTTTGGAATATTGATGGTGGATTTAACTGGTACGCAGGTGCTGGTGGAGGATTAGGTACCTTTGATGGTGACAAACGTTATTTTAACGACAACAAATATGACAAAACTAGCGGAACTTTTGTTTTTATTGCCGGAGATATAGGTATCGAATATTTGTTTGACTTTCCGCTACAGATTTCTCTAGACCTGAGACCAGAACTTTCTTTTGGAGGTAAATACAGAACAGATAATTTTGCTCCAGATATAGCATTAGGTCTTCGTTACAGATTTTAATAATATCTTATAAAAATCAGCTAAAGATCCCGACTCGTCGGGATTTTTTAATTTTGTTAAGTCCTTAAAGTAATGGTATTTTATGAATAATAAAAATACGATAACGTGGCAATAATGCTCTTTTTGCCTTACTTTTGGCGGTTCATTCTGCTCTCAATCTACTTCATACATCCGAAGAGAGTATTAACAGAATATGTTTATGGAAAAATACTTCGCACATTTTATACACGAGTTTAAAACGCCTCTAGATAATCCGGTACTGATATTTTCGCTTATTCTATTTATAATCTTGCTTTCGCCAATATTACTACGCAAAATCAAGATTCCTGGAATTATTGGACTTATTGTTTCGGGAGTTGTAATTGGACCTTTTGGTCTTAACATCTTAGAACAAAACTCCGCAATCGATCTCTTTTCTACCATCGGTCTGTTGTATATTATGTTTATAGCGGGTCTCGAATTGGATTTACAAGAATTTAAGGCACATAAGAATAAAAGTTTAATCTTTGGGTTTCTTACTTTCATTATTCCCCTTTTAATCGGTTTTCCAGTGTGTTATTATTTGCTGGATTATAATGCGATGGCAAGTATTCTTACGGCTTCTATGTTTGCTACACATACACTTGTGGCATATCCTATTGTAAGCAATATGGGAATTTCCAAAAATCCAGCTGTTGCCGTCACTGTTGGTGGAACAATTTTAACTGATACCGCAGTACTTATAATTTTGGCAGTTGTAATGGGAAGTTCACAAGGTAGTCTTGACCAAGAGTTTTGGATCAGACTTGTGTTATCTCTTGCTGCCTTTACAGCAATAATGTTTTTGATAATTCCACGAATTGCCAAATGGTTTTTCCAAAAATTGGAAAGCGAAAAGCACGCTCACTATATTTTCGTTCTTTCGGTAGTGTTTTTTGCAGCGTTTTTAGCTGAAGCCGCAGGTGTAGAACCAATCATCGGCGCCTTCTTTGCTGGTCTTGCTCTAAATCCTCTTATACCGAATTCCTCCGCTTTGATGAATAGAATTGAATTTCTTGGAAACTCCCTCTTTATTCCATTCTTCCTTATTTCGGTAGGAATGCTTGTCAATACTCGAGTAATTTTCTCAGGCCCATCAGCACTTATAATTGCGGGAACGCTGACAGTTGTTGCAATTAGTGCCAAGTGGTTTGCAGCATATTTCTCTCAACTTATTTTCAAATTCTCTGGACCTCAACGTCAACTTATCTTTGGACTAAGTAGTGCACACGCTGCCGCAACATTGGCAGTTATCCTTGTTGGATACAAAGCTCAGATTTTGGACGAAAATATTCTTAACGGAACTATTATCTTGATTCTTATCACTTGTATCGTCGCTTCTTTTGCAACCGAAAAAGCTGCCAGAAGAATAATTATCAGCGACGAAATGGAAGATGACGATTTAGATCAGATTTCAAGTACCACCAATGAACATATCTTGATTCCATTTGTGGATATTGAAAATGTACACAAACTTCTGGAGTTTGCAACGATGATAAAAGAAAAGAAATCTCCTAAGCCGATAACTATGCTTTCTATCGTGCCCAATAATGAACAAGCAGAGATTAATATAGTGAAATCAAGAAAAAAACTTGACGAATATGTTCTGCAAGCTGCAGCTTCCGAAATCAAAGTCAATACTATGGTGACGATAGATCACAATCCCGCTAGTGGAATTGTGCGAACTGCAAAAGAACTTACAGCAGATATTATAATAATTGGATGGCCAACAAAAGTTGGATTTATTGAGAAGATCTTTGGTGATAAAGCAACTTCAATTATCAATAATACCCATAAAATGCTATTTATTTCTAGATTTCAGAAACCTGTAGCTTTTAACAATAAATTGATTATGATTTCGCCGGCGCTCACAGAACGTGAAGTAGGATTTGAACAACTTATTCAAAAAATTGCTCGCATCGCTCAAGAATTTAATATGCCGATTATCAGCTACAGCGACGAACGAACTAATGATGCTTTAAATAAACTTCTTGTTGAGAAAAAAATTAGTATTAGACCAATCTTTAAGAGATTTGAAGACTGGGAGAAATTCTCAAAATTAAGTGAAGAAATCACCGAGAAAGATTTAATTATTTTCAACTCTGCTCGACAAGGTTCTATTTCTTACGAAACTGTTTTGGATCGTATTCCATACAAACTTGAAAAGTATTTCAAAAATAACAATTTACTTATTACTTACGCACAGCAAAGCAAAACATTAGAAAAGTATAAAGAATTACCTCCAGAGCCACTTACAATTGGACTAGAAGCAATTGAGCAGATGGGTAAAGGTATTGGAAGTATATTCAGAAAGAAATAACATTCTGTTAAGTCAAATAATGTCATTGATTTTGTAAATTACTTTTTTAGAATAAAAGCTACAAGAACTAATTACAAATGGACAACCTTCTAACGCAAATAAAAAACTGTCAGGCTTGCAAAGCGCACCTTGCGCACGGCGTAAATCCAGTGGTTACTGGTAGCATCAATAGTAAAATTCTAATAGTAGGCCAAGCGCCAGGTCGTGTTGTCCATGAAACCGGAATTCCGTGGAATGACAGAAGCGGCGACACATTAAGAAAATGGTTAGAGGTTGACAGAGAAACTTTTTACAATACAGATTTGTTCGCAATTATGCCAATGTCATTTTGCTTCCCAGGCTCTGCAAAAACTGGCGATTTACCACCACGCAAGGAATGTGCACCCTTATGGCATCAGCAGTTACTAGATAAGATGCCAGATTTACAACTCACAATTCTTATCGGTCTTTATGCTCAGAAGTATTATTTGGCAAAAACGGCACAAAAGAATTTGACCGAAATGTAAACCATTTCGAAGAGTATCTACCAGAATACTTTCCACTCCCACATCCTTCTGGTCGCAATAATATTTGGTTGGCAAAACATCCTTGGTTTCCCGAGGTGGTATTGCCGCAGCTTAAAAAAGTTGTCCATTCTATCATACAAGAATAAATTTCACCAGTCCAGCTTCTACTGAAACACTTAAAATTCGGATATTATTGTCCGAATTGACTTTTTGTTTATATCTTTGGAGAAATCACCTCAGTAATGATATTTTCCAAAGCCTGCGAGTATGGAATTCGTGCTACAATATATATAGCAACTCAATCCGAGAATAAAAAAAGATTATCTCTGAATGATATTGCATCTAATATAAATTCGCCCGCAGCTTTTACCGCCAAAATTCTACAGCAATTAGTTAAAAACGGTGTAGTCAATTCTGCAAAAGGACCAAATGGTGGATTTTGGATTTCTACCGAAGCTTCAATCGAAACGAATATGCTTCAGGTTGTTAAAGCGATTGATGGCGTTGAAGTTTTTAGCAGATGTGCCTTGGGTTTTCAGCAATGCGACTCCTCACATCCCTGCGCGATGCATTATCAAATCACCGATATTCGCGACGAATTATTTAAAATGCTAAACGAAACAAAGCTTCATCAGCTGTCAAATTCCATTCAGAATGGAGATACATTTTTAAGAGGTATTGCAATTACAAATTAATTCAGTAGTAGCATTTTCCAGTTTTGAAAATGCAACTTTATGAATTTTGAATTACAAATTATGAATAACGATATTCTTACACTTGCCGATATAAAAATTCTTGTCGATGAGTTTTATGCTCGCATCAGGCAGGACGAAATCCTTGCAGACATTTTTAACGATGTCATACAAGATCGTTGGCCCGAGCACCTTGAGCGCATGTACACTTTTTGGCAAACCGTACTTTTGGACGAGCATACCTACAACGGCGCGCCCTTTATGAAGCACAGAAATCTGCCCGTTTCTGCAGAACATTTTAATCGTTGGTTGCAATTATTTTTCGAAACTGTAAACGACCTTTATAGTGGTGAAATTGCCGATGAAGCCAAAATGCGTGGTCAGAAAATGGCCGAAATGTTCCATTACAAAATCGAATATGCAAAAGAGCAGAATCAAAAACCGCTCATTTAAATTTATATAATCCTAAATTTTCCCACTTTGTCAGCACCTATCAAAAGAAATAAATTATTACAGCCAATCAGCAGAGAGCATCATCACGGACTTTTATTATCTTGGAAAATCCGTCAAGGAATTTCCAAAAAAGTTGATCCTCTGCGTATGAAAAAATATGTAGATTGGTTTTTTGAAAGTCACCTTATTCCACATTTCGAGTTCGAGGAAAAATATATTTTTACCATTTTAGATCCCAAACACGAACTTGTTTTAAAAGCCTTAAGCGACCACAGACGCCTGCAAAGACTAGCAACAGACGAGAAAAATATTGGAAATTCTCTAAGTCTATTTGAAGAAGAATTAGAGCAGCATATTCGTTTTGAGGAGCGCATTCTATTTGCTGAAGTACAGCAACACGCAACTCCCGAAGATTGGGAAGAGCTGGAAAAGCAACATCATGACGAGAGTTTTGTGGACAATACTTCAGATGAATTCTGGAAATAAAATTTTTTGGCTTTCGCCGAAAGAATCTAGCCAACAGCTTGCAGTTTCAGTTTAGAGCTAAATCATTCTTAGATAACTTGCGAGGGATTTTTCCACTTCCGAAGCAGTACGTTAAAACTGAAATATATTTCAGCAAAGACGTAAATTAGAACTTTTATAAATTTTGCCGAAAGGCTTATTCCAAGTGGCAGTTAGATAATAATTATTAAATATTTAACTGCCTTCACTCGCTGGAATTTTAGTCAAATCAGCTTGAAAAGAGTACTTTTAACAAATACCTTTTCAAAATAAATGATCATGACAGTAGCGCAAGTTTTTGATGCACAGCAAAACTTCTTCAATACCAACGAGACAAAAGATGTTTCCTGGAGATTAGCGCAACTTTCTAAACTAGAAAACCTGCTCAAACATAACGAAGATTTATTGTTTAATGCAATAAAAGATGACTTCGAAAAATCACAATTTGAAACCTACGTCACCGAACTTTCATTTATTTATAGCGAAATAGATTATTCCAGAAAAAATCTAAAAAGCTGGGCAAAACGCAAGCGCGTTGCCACAGGTCTTGCGAATTTCCCCGCACATAGTTATATTATTCCCGAACCATTAGGATCTTGTCTGGTAATTGGCGCTTGGAATTATCCTTATCAATTATCCTTACTTCCTGCCGTTGCAGCTCTTGCTGCTGGAAATACGGTAATTATCAAACCTAGCGAAATGCCCGCTCGTACTGCGGCCGCAATGGCGCAGGTAATTAATAATAACTTCGATCCCAAGATACTTTATGTCGCCGAAGGCGCGGTCGAAATGACTACCGAACTTCTGAAATTTAAGTTCGACAAAATATTCTTTACTGGAAGTACCGCAGTTGGGAAAATTGTCTACAAAGCCGCTGCCGAAAATTTAGTTCCCGTTACCTTAGAACTTGGAGGAAAAAGTCCAACTTTTGTATTTGAAGATGCAGATATTTCAACTTCCGTGCAGAGAATTGCCTGGGCAAAATTTTTGAACGCTGGTCAAACCTGTGTTGCGCCTGATTTTATTATGGTCGAAAAATCAATAGAGCAAAAATTCCTAAACGCTTTAAAAGAAGAAATTGAAAAGAGATATTCAAATATCCAGGTGACCGACGATCATTATCTTCAAATAATCAATGATAAAAACTTCGATAGACTGACAAAACTGATTGATCAATCCAAAGTATTTTATGGCGGACAAACCAATTCTGAAAAGCGTTTTATCGCGCCAACCATAATGCAAAATGTGACTTTTGAAGATAATGTCATGCAGGAGGAAATCTTCGGACCAATTCTGCCAGTTATTTCCTTTGATACAATAGAAGAAGCAATCGCAAAAGTGAAAGCACAACCAAAGCCATTATCCTTGTATATCTATACCAAAAGTTCAAAAACGATTAATCGACTGCTCAACGAATTATCTTTCGGAAGTGGCGCTATTAATGACAGCGTTATGCAACTTTCCAATCATCATTTGCCTTTTGGTGGAGTTGGAAATAGTGGCATGGGAAGTTATCACGGAAAAACAAGTTTTGATAATTTCAGTCATTTCAAAAGTATTATACACAAGCCTTTCTGGTTTGAATCATCAATGAAATATGCACCTTACACAAATATGAAAATGAAACTAATCAAATGGTTATTGGGATAGAATTTGTCTCCACACTTACCATTTCTACAACGGATTAAAATCCGTTGTTACAATAATGACATCCCTACGGGATTAAAATTGCGAAATTGAAATAAGATCAGATTAGGCGTGAAATAAATACAACAATTTTAAAACAAAATTTTTCGAAAAGTATTTCCGTGAGCATGGCATTATTGCAGCAAACAACTAAAGCCTTCTTAATTGACGAAAGGATAATAAAATATCAGAGCCGTAGGCTCGACTTTTTTGTAACGCAGGATTTTAATCCAGCGATCAATAAACGAAAAAACACACAAGAGCCGTAGGCTCGGATTTATGGTAGAGTAAGTAAAAAAATAATGCTCTTGAATTCCTCTGTGCACATTGGCTTAATAAAATATATAACATCGTTTCTCCGAAACTTAGCTTAAAACTTACCATCTCTACAAGGGATTAAAATCCGTTGTTACGAAAATGCCATTCATAAGGGATTAATATGGTGAAATGGAAATAGGATCAGATTGTGCTTGAAATAAATACAACAATATTTAATACAATATTTTGTCGAAAAGTATTTCCGCGAGCATGGTA
>JBBSQV010000109.1:0-8517 GCA_038243675.1 Flavobacteriales bacterium | reverse complement strand
TGTTGTGCCTCCAGGAATGGGGATTTGCCATCAGGTAAATCTTGAATATTTATCAAAAGGTGTGATCGAGCGCAATGGCGAAGTTTTTCCAGATACCGTTGTTGGTACTGATAGTCATACTCCAATGGTTAACGGAATTGGTGTTGTTGCTTGGGGCGTTGGTGGTATCGAAGCCGAAGCAGCTATTTTGGGGCAACCCCTTTATTTTATCATGCCCGAAGTAATCGGATTAAATCTTATTGGCGACCTACCACTTGGTTGTACCGCCACAGATCTAGTTTTGACAATTGCCGAAGTGCTTAGGAAATATGGAGTGGTTGGGAAATTCGTAGAGGTTTTTGGACCTGGTTTAAATAATCTAACTGTTCCAGATCGCGCTACGATCGGAAATATGTCTCCAGAATTTGGTTGTACAATTACCTACTTCCCTATTGACCATAAAACTTTGGAATATATGGAACAAAGCAATCGATCAAAAAATCAGATTGCTCTGGTTGAGGATTATTGCAAAGCGAATATGTTGTGGCGTGAAAATGAAGACAAAATCAATTATACCGATACGGTAACATTAGATATTTCGACAATTGAACCAACTGTTGCAGGCCCAAAACGTCCACAAGATAAAATTCTTCTAAAAAATTTTAAAGGTCGTTTCATCGAATTGATGAATGAAAATTACGGTCGTACTTACCAAGAGAAATCGGTAAAGCAGCTTTCACGCTGGTTTGCAGAAGGTGGAGGTCAACCGGTAGAGAAACACGAAAATTTGCGACCTGAATCAAAAATTGAAGAAGAAACAGATGCCGATTATCTTAAAAAAGTTTGGATTACTTTAGGTCAAGAAAAATTTGAATTAGCAGATGGAGCTGTAGCAATTGCAGCGATTACTTCTTGTACAAATACTTCTAATCCCTATGTAATGATTGGTGCAGGACTTGTAGCAAGAAAAGCGAGACAACATGGACTCGACATCAGACCATGGGTAAAACCTTCCTTAGCTCCAGGATCCAAGGTTGTAACAGATTATCTACAGAAAGCAGATTTGATGGATGATTTTGAAGCACTGCAATTCCATCTGGTAGGCTATGGTTGTACTTCTTGTATTGGAAATTCAGGACCTTTACCTCCGTATATTTCAAAAGCTGTCGATGATTACGATTTAGTGGTTGCTTCAGTTCTTTCGGGAAACCGAAATTTTGAAGCGCGTATTCACCCACAGGTAAAAATGAATTTCTTAATGTCTCCGATGCTTGTTGTGGCGTATGCTTTGGCGGGCAGAGTCGATATCGATTTAATCAATGAACCTATTAACTACGATCCAAATCAAGAGCCAGTTTACCTAAAAGATATTTGGCCAACCAACGAGGAGATCAACGAAATAATGCGTGAAGTTCTTACTCCTGCAGATTTTGAAAGTAGCTACTGCGATATTTTTGAAGGAAATGAAATTTGGCAAAATCTGGAGATTCCACAAGACAAATTATACCATTGGGATGAGGAATCCACTTATGTGAAAGAAGTTCCTTTCTTTAAAGATATTTCAGCTTTGCCAGAAGCAATTTGTAATATTAAAGATGCAAGAGCGCTGCTAGTCTTGGGAGACAGTATTACTACCGACCACATTTCGCCAGCTGGACAGTTTGCAGAAGATTCAGCTGCTGGTCAATATTTAATCAGTAAAGGAATTAATAAAAAAGATTTCAACTCTTACGGATCAAGACGTGGTAATGACGAAGTAATGGTAAGAGGAACATTCGCAAACGTCCGTATCAAAAATCAGATTGCTACAAAAGAAGGGGGGTTTACAACATTCCTACCAACTGGCGAAGAGATGTTTGTCTATGATGCTGCAATGAAGTACAAAGAAACAAAAACACCACTTGTCGTACTTACTGGAAAAGAATACGGAAGCGGATCTTCTCGTGACTGGGCGGCAAAAGGAACAATCTTATTAGGAATTAAAGCGGTCATAGCCGAAAGTTACGAGCGAATTCACCGAAGCAACCTTGTTGGAATGGGGGTTTTGCCATTACAATATCTTCCGGGCGAAACCGCAGCAGCATTAGGTTTGACGGGAAATGAGATTTTTACCATCACCGGGCTAGAGGCGAACTTAAAACCATTAAAAGAAGTAGACGTACTAGCAGAGAAAGAAGACGGAAGAAAAATCACTTTTAAAGCAATTGCAAGATTAGATTCAGCAATCGAAATCGAATATTACCGCAATGGCGGAATTCTACAATATGTGTTGAGAGAATTTTTGAAAAAATAATGCCAGAATTTTTATAAAAAAATAGCCTCCGCAAAAACGGAGGCTATTTAATTTATAATAATATCAACGATTAAACTACGACCTCATCCACATCGATATTTTGACGTTTCAAAATGCCTTTTACAGCTACTGCATAGTAAATCAAATACACAAAACATAGTAGCGGAATAATATAAGAAAGCTGAATTCCCACCCCGGCAATATCAGAAAGCTTTCCTTGAATAGGAGGAATAATTCCTCCACCTAGAATCATCATTACCAAGAATGCCGAACCTTGAGCCGTATATTTTCCTAAACCTAATAGCGCGAGACTAAAGATTGCAGGCCACATAATACTACAGGCCAAACCTCCTGCAAGAATTGCATAAATCGCGACAGTGCCTTCGGTTATAAGTCCGATTGCAATTGCCAGGACTCCGAGGATTGAAAAGATAAGAAGTGTTCTTGCTGGTTTATCTTTGCATAAAAACATTGCAATTATCTGAATAAATACACAGAAAACATAGTAGTAAAGAGGCGTCATATCTTTATTCGCTAATGTGTTCACTCCAATAATTACGGCAAAGGCAATTAGTGGCACCACTATCAGTGCAATAGTTTTTTTGACTCCAGAGAGATTAAAAACAGTTATTGCTCCAGCCCATCGCCCAATCATCAGACTTCCCCAATACATCGAAACGTAAGGCGCAATATCTGATGAGGGATGCGATCCAAATTCAGGAAGTTTTAACAATTCTCCTAGATTACTCCCAATCGCTACTTCTACTCCCACGTACATAAAGATGGCAAGCATTCCCAAAACCAACTGTGGATATTGCATTGCGCCCCAACCTTCGGGCGTACTTTTGGCACGTCCATTTGCATAGAGAAGACCTCCAACAACTACGACAAGCGCACCGATAAGCCACAGCATCCGTTGCTTTTCGAGAGGATGGCTTATTGCTGCTATTTCTTCGTTATTTTTCTGAATATTGTCAGATACGCCGTGCGAGCCAGTAATCGTCCTGCTTGCAGTTGACAGATCTGCTGTTGCTTCATTAAGCAGTATATTTTCGGCTTCAAGCCTTTCAATTGCAATTGCCGAATCGCTTTTGTAGCTCAAAAAAACGGGAGCAAAAGCCAAAACCAGCAAAACTGTCATCACAATTAAAGTTTTTAAAGCCTTGTTTGCTTTTTCAATCGGCTCGTCATAAATAGTTGCAGGAACTTTTTTGCTAAACCAAAACATCGCTGCTGCAGCCACAAATAAAAGTCCTACTCCAACGTACAGAATCACCACTTTATCTAGCGGAAGTGCTGCAATCTGATCTTCACTGACTGTTGCTGTAGTTCCGAAAAGAGCAAAAGCAATTACCAAAGGTCCAATCGTTGTTCCGAAAGAGTTTATTCCTCCACCAAGATTTACTCTACTCGCGCCCGTTTTTGGATCGCCTAACAATATAGCAAACGGATTTGCTGCTGTTTGTTGAAGTGAAAAACCCAGTGCGACAATAAATAGTCCGACGAGCATTCCGGTATAAAGGTTTGCTTCAACTGCGATAATCATTGCTCCCGCTCCTACTGCTGAAAATAATAATCCGTAAACGATACTCTTTTTATAACCCCATTTTCCAACAAGGTCTTTTCCATTAAGCGCGCCAAAAGCAAACAGAATCAAGGCACCTAAATAGTACGCGGTGTAGAATGCAAAATCAATCAACTGCGATTGAAATTGATCTAGGGAAAAATATGATTTACAAAACGGAATAAAGATGCTGTTTCCTGCAGCTATAAATCCCCAAAAGAAGAAGACCGTAATCAATGTGTAGAGAGCAGGATAGTTGGTTTTTATTGGCGTGTTCTCCATATATTTTTAATATTATTTTTAAAGTCGTTGCATTAAATAGAGGCTAAAAATAAAATAAAAATATGACTATTGACCATTAATTAATTTAATAATCATCTGGTTCAATATGAATGAGAATATTGCTGATTTCTGGAATTTGTTGTTGTAGTCTATCTTGAAGTTTATGTGCTAATTCGTGTCCTGCACGTACCGTAATTGTCGCGTCTACGACTGCGTGTAAATCAACTAGATAGGACATTCCAGCCTTACGAACATAGCATTTTTCGGTATATCGAATTCCTGGAACTTCAAGAGAAATTTCTCTAATTTGTTTGGTAAGTTCGATGTGCAAATCCTCGTCCATAATTTCAGCAAGTGCAGGTCTGAAGATTAGATAGCAGTTATAAAGTATAAATCCCGAAGCAAATAAAGCGGCCCAATCATCTGCGGTTTCATAGCCAGGACCCATAAATAGCGCAATCGAAATTCCGATAAATGCCGCTACCGAAGTGATCGCGTCACTTCTATGATGCCAAGCATCGGCTTTGAGTGCGGTGCTGTTAGTTTCTATACTTTTCTTTAGAACCAAGCGATACGACATCTCTTTCCACAAAATAATTGCCGCCAACACATACAAAGTCCATGACTTTGGAAGTTGATGTGGTGTATTAATATTCTGAATACTGTGGTAAGCGATAACTATGGCAGAGAAAATTAGAAAACCCACAACCAGAAAAGTTACTAACGGCTCTGCTCTTCCGTGCCCATACGGATGATTTTTATCTGCAGGTCTGCTGGCATATTTGATTCCGAACAAGACTAATACAGACGAGAAAATATCGGTGGTAGATTCGATAGCATCCGCTACAAGGGCATAGGAATTTCCGAATACACCTGCAAAACCTTTGATTATTGCCAAACAAATATTTCCTACTATACTAAAGTACGTAGCTTTGATAGCTTTTTCCTTATTAGATGCGAGTTTTGCTTTTGCAGGCATTAATATAATTTTTTTTGAGAATTAATTACAAAGATATTTTATAGTACCAAAACAGCCTCCGAATGGGGAGGCTGTTTCTGAGAAATCTTATTCGACGTAGCTTTGCAAGTATTTAAAACGCTCGGTAAGTTGTCCATTTTCGGTCATTTTCGCTCTTTGCAGAATTCCATCTTTATCGCCGTTAAAAAACGCAGGAATAACGTGTTCCATAAACATTTCACCAAAGCCTTCGCTCGCGTCTTTTGGCAATTCGCACGGAAGATTATCGACTGACATTACAACAATGGCACTCGGGTGAAAAATATCAATTTCTTTATGTTCAGCAGGAAGGTATCCGTAAATCGGCTCGGCAATTGTCGAAGCTCTGATTGTACTTTCGATAGGGCCATCAACATCACAAGAGACATCGGCAATTACTCGGATTTTATTGTCATTTGACATCAGCATTTCTCGGGAAAGAATTATTGGAGCATCATTTCCGGCAAAATGTCCCGCCATAAAAATATCGCTGACTTTTGAAAAACGTTCAAAATCTGAAGTATATTCTGCTGGATGATCGTAAAAATCGTATTTTTCAGATGGTTTCCCGTCTTTTCGTTTGCTATAATCTAAAACCGAAATTTGGCAATACACCGGATCTGAGTAATTTTTAGTCAAATAATTCTCGACAGTAACTTTTTTGATTTTCATCGCATCAAGCATCTCTGTAATTCCGTTTCCAACTTTACCATTTCCAGTAACCACAATTTTTATAGGTGGCAACGTAATTCTTTTCAATCGGATAATAAGATCTTCGCGGTGTTCAAGCGTTTCAGCTTTTGGCAATTTGAAAAGACCATATTTAATTCCGAAAGCTCTTATTCCATTATACATTCCCACGATTCCGGCGTAGCGCCCAAAACCGATTAGTCTTTTGAAATTTGCATCCACAATTGTCTCGTGATCGTAAAGCTCAATATTTTTATGAAGAATAGCTTGAAGTAATGCTTTGTTATAAGATTGTTTTTTTATGGTATGCGAAAAGAAGAAATATTTTTTATTGGGAATCAATGCATCGACAGGAACTTCTTTAACTCCAAAAAGTACATCGCAATCAGTCATATCCGTACCAACTTCAATTCCGGCATCGGCGTATTCCGAATCTGAAAAAATACGTATATCTGAAGTTTCAACTTTTATTTCTGCTTCAGGATGTTCTGCTTTTAATCTGACTAATTCTTCCGGAGTAAAAACTACTCTTCTATCCGGCGGAGTTTTTCTTTCTTTAATGATACCAAATTTCATCGTCGCTCTAATTTTTTTTAATTATTTCAAAAGTAGGGAAAAACGGAGAAGATTGAAAGAATCTTCCCATTGAAAAATTTACAGATTGAAAGATTGAAAGATTTGAGAAATTGAAAGATTTAAAAATTGAAGGATTTAAAGATTCGATGAATCTAAAAAAAGAAATAATCTAAAAAATCGAAATGAACGAGGAAGGGAAAAACGAGAAAGATTCAGTCATTGATTAATAAGTTAGGAAAAGTAAATTGGTTGCTAGTGCGAGCGTCCCGCTCTTGAACGTCAGCTAAATAAAGCGTAAGCTAGAACGAATATAATCTTTTTAACGCCTATCAATTGTTCGGAAATTGATTAAAACATTTGAGCTTCCCATCTCCTCAACATTTAATACTGCCCACTTGTATTATGCTTTAAATTCACAGTGGGCACGATCGAGACGCTCGCGCTACCGAGAGAAATAAAAACGGTAAATAAAATCAACAACAAATTAAAACTTCACGTCCAGTCTCCCCCTCCTTCGGAGGGGGTTGGGGGGAGGATGGGTTGGGGGGAGGAACATTTAACAATCGTTAACAAGCCTTAAAACCCTGTCTTAATTAGATTTTTTTATATTTGTGATCCTAAGATTTATTTGATGACCTTTTTATACAAGCCTACCCTACTTTTATTTACGACATTGCTGCTTTTTAGTTCCTGCGGCAAAAAAGAGAAGAAGAATTCGTTTTTCACAGCTGATGAGCCAATTGATACTTTTGTAAAATTTACTGCTTTTAAACCTGAAAAGGTTAAACCAAAAGCTCTAAATCATAAAAAAAACCAGATTGAACATTTTTATGACAAGATTTGGAGTACGAAATCCAACAGTACGATTGCCTTTCTGATTGCCGAAAAAGGGAAAATTATCTTTGAAGATTATCAAGGATTTGCAAACAAAAAGGAAGACGAAAAAATTACAAAAAATACGGCTTTACACGTAGCGTCTGTGTCGAAAGTCATTACGGCTGCAGCAATTTTGAAACTTGTAGACGCCGAAAAAATCACTCTTGATCAGGATGTTCGAACAATTTTAAAAGATTTTCCATATAAAGATATTACTGTCGAAACGCTGTTGAATCACAGAAGTGGATTGCAAAATTACGCCTATGTGGTTGACGACAGAAAAATTTGGAATCACAGAATTACGATGACAAACCAAGATATTCTGGACGTTTTCAATAAAAACAACACTAAACTTGCAAGCAAACCCAACACTCGATTTGCCTACTGTAATACTAATTATGCCGTGCTGGCGCTAATTATCGAGAAAATTACGGGACTGCCTTACCCACAAGCGATGGAAAGGATGATTTTTAAGCCTTTGGATATGAAAGACACCTTTGTTTTTGATATTACCAAGGATAAGGACTTAGTGTCAGTTTCGTACAAAAATAATTACCAAATTGTCCCTTATGATTACTTGGACGGAATTTATGGCGACAAAAACATCTATTCCACCCCGCGCGATTTGCTGAAATTTGATTTAGCATCTCAAGGACCTGATTTCTTGAGCAAAGAACTGATGGAAAAAATGACTAAGGGATACAGTTATGAAAGCAAGGGAATTCGGAATTACGGTCTTGGACTTCGAATAATTGAATGGGATAGCGGTGAGCGTTTTTACTACCACAATGGTTGGTGGCACGGGAATACCTCATCTTATGTCAGCTTGAAAAAGGAAGGTGTGACCATGATAGCTTTGTCTAATAAGTACAGCACCAAGCCTTATGAGATTCGAAAATTGTCTGCGTTGTTTGGCAATTATCCATTTACTTTAGATCATAAAGATTAGTTTGGTTCTCGCATTGCTATTCAAAAAATCAGCATTATCTTTGCATCAGAATTAAAAGCATTGTCAGAATGATATTTGACATTATTACTGGGGGTCGACTGGTTTTGACAGCGAGTCGAATTGATTAGTAAGCACGTCGAGAAGGGAGCGATTCTCGTAAATAAAACGTTTCAACAATTTTACACGGCGAAGATAACTACGCTTTAGCTGCATAATCCGAATTATAGTACGATTACGCCAAGTCTCTATCAGATAGAGAAGCTGGATTCTCCTTGAAAGCCTTGGTTTGTGGCGTTCAGTTCAGGGGAACC
>JBBSQV010000108.1:0-8652 GCA_038243675.1 Flavobacteriales bacterium | reverse complement strand
TTATAAATAAAACTTGAAAGTTACTACCAAATTTTAACTCTATCTGATGGTTTCAAATACATTCCGTCACCTTCTTTGATATTAAATGCTTCGTAGAAAGCATCAACATTTTGAAGTGGCACGAATGCTCTAAACATTCCAGGAGAGTGTGGATCTGTTTTTACTTGAGATTTGATTGCTTCGTCTCTCATTTTTGTACGCCAGATTGTAGCCCATGAAATAAAGAAACGCTGCTCAGCAGTAAGTCCGTCGATAAGTGGAGCTGGTCCATTTTCTGCTAAAAATAATTTAAGCCCATCATAAGCAGAGTTTACTCCACCAAGATCTCCAATGTTTTCTCCAAGCGTAAACTTACCATCTACAAAGATTCCAGGAAGTGGCTCAAGTGCGCTATATTGGTCAGCAAGTGCAGTACCCAAAGCTGTAAAAGCTTTTAAGTCTTGCTCTGTCCACCAGTTTACTAGATTTCCATCTGCATTATATCTTGAACCAGAATCATCAAATCCGTGAGAAATTTCGTGTCCAATTACAGCACCAATTCCACCATAGTTTACAGCTTCATCAGCTTTATAATTGTAGAAAGGTGGTTGCAATATAGCTGCTGGAAATACAATTTCATTAAATGAAGGGTTGAAATAAGCGTTTACCGTTTGTGGCGACATTCCCCAACGGTCTTTGTCCACTGGTTTCTGCAAGTCTGCGATATTTTCTTCATATCTCCATTTTGAGTAACGTTTCATGTTGTCAAAATAGTTTCCGTCTTTTTCAGTGCTTAGTAAAACAAGTTTAGAATAGTCTTTCCATTTGTCAGGATATCCGATTTTTACTCTTGATTTGTGCAGTTTTTCGATAGCACTTACTCTTGTTTCAGGGCTCATCCAAGTCAGGTTGTTGATTCTGTTTTCAAAAGCTTTGAAAACATTTTTAATCATTTTTTCTGCTTTTTCTTTAGCTTCAGCTGGAAATTTCTTCTCTACGTAAAGTTTACCTAAAGCTTCACCAACTGTTCCATTTACAACTTGCAAAGCACGCTCTTCACGTGGACGCTGCTGCATTGCTCCAGTCAGAGTTTTTCCGTAGAAATCAAAGTTTGCATCTTCTATTTCTGTCGAAAGTAAGCTTGCAGATCCATTAAGTAAAGTCCATTTCATATATGTTTTCCAAGCTGCAACATCACCTTTGCTAACAATTTCTTGGAATGCAGTCATATATTTAGGCTGAGAAACAATAAGTGTATCCACTTTTGCAACTCCAACTCCAGTCAAATACGTATTCCAGTTGATGGCAGGTGTCAATTTTTGTAGACCTGCAACAGTCATTGGATTGTATGATTTTCTGCGGTCTCTTCTCTCAACACGGTCAAGACGAGGTGCAGACATTGCCGTTTCGATAGCAAGAATTTTTTCAGCATTCTTTTTAGCAGTAGCAGGATTATCACCTACAAAAGCAAGCATTTTTGCAACGTGTGTTTGATATTTTGCACGTTTCTCTTTTGAATCAGCATCATCAGACATATAATAATCGCGGTCTGGCAATCCTAAAGATCCCGGACCTACGTATAAGACGTTTGTGTTACTATCTTTTGCATCTGGGCCAACATAAATTCCCAAGAATCCAACACCACCAATTGGTTCCATTTCTATTAACAAATTCTGTAAATCTTTTGCATTCTTTACAGCGTCAATCTTTTTGAAATAAGGTTTTAGTGGAGCAATTCCAAGCTTATTTCTTTTGGCAACATCCATTACAGACTCAAATACAATCACTGCTTTTCCTTGATCGGTAGACGCAGAATACGCATGATTTGATGCAGCTTCTTTCAATATAGCAAGAGCATCTTCATCTGTGCGTTGCCTTAGTTCGTCAAAGCTTCCCCAACGTGTTCTGTCTGCAGGAATTTCTGTTTTATCTAGCCATGCACCATTCACATATCTGAAAAAGTCATTTGAGGCTTTGCTCGACTTGTCCATATAGGAGATATTAATTCCAGGCTCTTCCTTCGCTTTTTCTTGTGCCGTAGCTGTAGAAATACCAACCAAAATTGGTAGTGCGAAAAGTAAATTTCGTTTTAAAAATACGCTCATTCTTACTTTAAGTTTTTATTAGATTAACAAAAATACACAATATTTTCACTTATTCTAATAGTTTAACTTTGGGTTAAATGTCTAGCGTTGCGCAAGCTATTTTGTACTTTTGCAAAAAAATATTTTACCATGTGGGAATTCATTAAAAAGTACAAGATTTTTTTTGGAACTATGTTAGTCGTTTCGGCTGTGACGCTTACACTCTTTTACAACGCTCTAACGCCCCAAAAAACTCTTCCCATCTATAATCCTTCAATGGTGAATCCTGAATTAGTAGATACGACAATTCAATACATCGCCAGAAACCATAAGATAGGAGATTTTTCATTTCTCAATCAAAATGGAGAGACAATAACCCAAGCAGATTATGACAATAAAGTTTATGTAGCTGATTTCTTTTTTACGACTTGTCCTACAATATGCATCGCAATGACTGATAATATGGTTCGGATTCAAGAAGCAATCAAAAACGACAATAATGCAAAGCTGCTCTCTTTTTCCGTAACGCCAGATATTGACAGCGTGGCAGTGTTAAAAGAGTATGCATTAGAAAAAGGAGTTATAGATTCTAAGTGGAATTTGCTTACTGGAGATAAGAAAGAAATTTATACGCTTGCGCGAAAATCATATCTTGTCGTTAAGGAAGGAAAGCCTGAAGAATTATATGATATGGTTCACACCGAAAATTTTGTCCTTGTTGATCGCAAGAAAAGAGTTAGAGGCTTTTATGATGGAACTAAAACTGAAGATGTAGATCGACTGATTGAAGATCTGAAGTGGTTATCTACTCGTAAGAAAAATTAAGATTCTATCAGTATTCTTTGTCAACTATAATCCGTACTTTTGCGCTTATTCAATCTAAATAAACGTTGAAAACTACAATAAATCATCTAAAAATTGGTGACCATGCCACAATCATGGAGTTCGATGTTGACAGCATTCCTCTCAAATTACTAGAGATGGGTTGCCTGCCCGGAAATCTGGTCGAATTAATACAAATTGCTCCTTTTGGAGATCCTTTATACTTGAACATAAATGGCTCACATTTAGCCATTAGAATCGAGACAGCATCACAGATTGTTGTTGATGTGCATCCCAAATAGAATTTATAATGAGCGATCATCATATTAAAATTGCCTTAATTGGTAATCCAAATACCGGAAAAACTTCTGTTTTTAATCAACTTACTGGACTCAATCAACAAGTTGGAAATTATCCGGGTATAACCGTCGAAAAAAAGATTGGAAAATGTAAGCTTGCGCCAAATATAAAAGCTGACATATTAGATCTACCAGGTACTTACAGTCTTAATGCAAGTTCTATTGATGAAAATGTGGTTATTGAGCTTTTGCTAAATAGAAATGATCCAAATTTTCCAGATGTAGCAGTTGTAGTTTCAGATGTAGAAAATCTAAAACGGAATCTACTTTTATTTACTCAAATCAAAGATTTACAAATTCCCACAATTCTTGCCATCAATATGGCTGACAGAATGGAATACAAAGGAATTTCTCTTGATATTCCACATCTCGAAAAAGAATTAAATACCAGAATTGCACTAATAAGTTCCAGAAAAGGTTACGGGATTGATAAACTGAAGCAACTTATTCTTGAATACGAAGAGCTGTCAGTAGAACCTTGTCTAAATGCATCAAGCATTGATCCCGAATATTTTGGAAAATTAGAGAAAGCTTTTCCAAACCAGCTGCTATATAAATTATGGCTTGTCATTACTCAAGATGTCAATTTCTTAAATCTCGAGCGAAATGAAATTCGAAATACGTTTACTAAATCACACTCAGAATTAAAACGACTTCAGCAAAAAGAAACCATCAAGAGATACCAATTTATCAATGATGTTCTTAAAGTTGGTCAGACAATAAATCTTGAAACTGCGAAAGACTTTAGAGTTAAACTAGATAAAGTTCTTACACATAAAGTTTGGGGATATGCAATATTCTTTGCAATACTATTTGTAATATTTCAAGCGATTTTTAATTGGTCTGAAATTCCAATGGATTTTATTGACGAGTCATTCGCTTCCTTAAGTGCTTACACGGAAAATAATTTGCCTGCTGGTGTTTTTACAAACCTTTTAGCGCAGGGGATTATTCCAGGTATCGGAGGGATTGTAATCTTTATTCCACAAATTGCGTTTTTATTCCTATTTATTTCTCTACTTGAAGAGAGCGGTTATATGAGTAGAGTGGTATTTTTGATGGACAAATTGATGAGAAAATTTGGACTTAGCGGAAAGAGCGTTGTACCACTTATTTCTGGTACTGCTTGTGCTATTCCTGCTATTATGGCAACGAGAAATATCGAAAACTGGAAAGAGCGGCTTATTACCATTCTTGTTGTTCCATTTACAACTTGTTCTGCTAGACTTCCGGTCTACGCAATTATTATTTCTCTGGTAATTCCAGACAAAAACTTATTTGGATTTCTAAATGTTCAGGGACTTGTTTTGATGGCACTTTACCTGATGGGATTTGGAATGGCAATTATATCTGCTTGGATACTTAATATGGTTTTGAAGGTAAAAGGCAAGACGTTCTTCGTGGTAGAAATGCCAAATTACAAAATGCCATTGTTAAAGAATGTTGGACTTAATGTTGTTGAAAAAACGAAAGCGTTCGTCTTTGGTGCTGGTAAAATTATCCTTGCCATATCAGTTGTATTATGGTTTTTGGCATCTTACGGGCCTGGAAAAAACTTTAATAATGCTGAAGAGGTTGTGGCGGAAAATGCCCAATCAACTGGAGTTGTATTTACTCAAGACGATTTAGATCATGAAGTAGCATCTTTCAAATTAAGACATTCGTATATAGGAATTATGGGTAAAGCAATCGAGCCAGTAATTAAACCTTTGGGATACGATTGGAAAATAGGCATCGCGGTACTTACGTCATTTGCGGCAAGAGAGGTTTTTGTGGGAACACTTGCTACTATTTATAGCGTTGGCGATAGTGGAAATGCTACAACTATTAAAAAGAAAATGTCCGAAGAAATTGATCCCAACACAGGAAAAAAAGTCTTTAACTTTGCGACAGGAATATCGCTATTGCTATTTTATGCATTTGCGATGCAATGCGCAAGTACAATAGCAATAACTAAAAAAGAAACTAACGGTTGGAAATGGCCAATGATTCAGCTTTTCGGAATGACAGGTTTTGCCTACATTCTTGCTCTCATTGCTTACCAACTTTTAAAATAATATAATTATGATCCAAGAAATATTAGCAGGTGCAGCACTCGTTATAGCTGTTGGATTTTTGGTTTGGAAGTTTTTCTTAAGGAAGAGAAAGAAGAAATCTGATGATTGTGGCAGTTGTGCTGGTCATTAAATTCTAGACTAAATCTTAATTGCCACCAATCCTTTTCAGCAACGTTTTTAAAGTTGCCATTCCTTGTTGTCGACTTTTCTTGACTTCCTTGGCAGTATATTCTCCATTTTCTGTTGGAATTAGCTCGTAGCTAAAGGCAAATTGCTGCTCATTATTTAGAGTCGAAATAAGTCCAAATCGAAGGTCATTAAAGTAATAGCGATTTTCGCTTTCGCTAATGATATACCAGCCTTCAGAAATATCGATCAACTTCTGCACCACTTCTTGATTTTGAAACTTGGCGTTCAATTCGTGGCTTTTAGGATAATTGTCGAAATGAATCGGCTGACTGTCAAAGAAAGAATATTGACCGATAAAATATTCTCTGTCATTCTGCCCGTGAGCATTCCACAAAAGTAAACTTAGCAATCCTGGTTTTACCGACATTTCGCTATAAAAGATATTTTGTTGGACAGTAGCTTTTTCGAATTTAGCGTAAGCGAACATTTTCAACGCCATACCTAATATAAGATAGCTGCTGCTAATAATCAAGCCCCAATTGTTCCATTTTCTGCGATTTGGCGAAAGCTTCGGCAATCTAACAGCCATAATAAGACAAAAGAGAAGTGGGAAAGTGTAGAGAAAATCAACTACTGCAACAGATTTAAGCGCTACTCGAATATCTGATGGCCAAAATAACTGAACACCCCAAGAAGTACAACTGTCTAGAAGCGAGTGTGTAAGTAAAACCCAAAATACCATCATAGTCGTATTGGCAAATGTGACGGACTTTTGCTTTTCGAGCTTATAAATCAACCATCCGAAGATGGGGGAAACGACTAGAAACAGTAATATCGAATGACTGATGCCTCGATGAAAACCTACTGCATCTACATCATCAAAAAAGAATCCTGAAAGCACATCAAGATCTGGCAAAGTGCCGAAGATAGCTCCGTAAAGTAATGCTCTATTGCCCAAAATTTTTCCGCTTGTCTTTTCGGCAACAGCCGCACCCAAAACAATCTGTGTAATCGAATCCATAAAGCGAAAATACAGCTTTAAAAACTGGGAGGGACTTTTTTAGCTTTCGCTAAAATGATATTGTACGACAAAAAGCTTTCGTTTGTAAATTGATTATTAACAACTTTATTATTAGATTTTATTAATTAATTTAGATAATCTGAATACAAAAAAGTGCATTCTGACGATGTATATTCTTAGTTCAGAATCTCAATAGATCTGTTATGGAAATACAAAGTACACAAACAATTACCGACAAAGAGGGTTATGAATCAATGTTATATACGCTTGGATCTTACTGGGAAAGTACTAAATCAAACGATTGGACCGATGTTTTGAGCGGAGGAGAATATTGGTTGGAAAATAATACTCCCGCTGATTTTGCTTTTTGGGAATATTGGCAAGAAGCTATTAACAAGGTAAGTGAAATGACACCAAACTACCCCTCATTGGCATTAGTGAATATTGCAAGTGATATTAATTTAAGGTTGAGTGAAAATCAAAAACAAGAAATTGAGGAAAATGTATATATAATATTCGATGGAGTTGTGCAATCAAATAAGGTTACTGTTAGATTAGTGAAGATGCTAAATTCTCAGTAGTTAAAAGTTACGACACTATCCCTACTTTTGCTAAAGAAGAATATTTTAACAAGTAAAACTAGCGTACATATTTTGAATTGTGGGGACAGTGTCCCCACAATTGAGGATTCTGATTCTTGGGACATTTTAACAACAGTAGAAGTGATATATAATTCGGATATAATAACTGCTGACGCAAATTTTAAAGAATGCGAGATAGGCATAGATTATAGGCAATGTAAAACAACTAAAAGTATGAAAAAAACCATATTATTTTTATTTCTAATTTCAATTAGTTGTAAATCAATTCAAGAAATTTCAGGTTCTGGAAGAGAAAACATCATTTCGGAATTAAATTATATTGGAAATATTGACCAAAAATATTCAGGAGCTGCTTTTGACGAGCTGATAAGCAAATATGGTAAAGAAGTGGGATGGAAGAAATTTGAAGAGAAAAGAGATAGTGTTATAGTTGACAATCTAAAAAGAATTAAAAATTTGTACTCAAAATATGGTTATTTAGGGTATAGTCAAGTTGGTAAGGAAAACTCTATAAAATTTTGGCTACCAATTCAACATTCAGACAATGACGTTAAATTTCAGCAAAAAATGTTGAAAAGTTTACGTAGAGAAGTTAACAAAAAGAATGCTAGCAAAAGTAACTATGCGATGTTGGAAGATAGGATTGCAATAAATTTAAATAAAAAGCAAAGATTTGGAACACAAGTAACTTACTCAGAAAATGGACAGGCAATTCCCAAAAATGGATTAATTGATGCTATCAATATTGACAAATTACGTGCTGAATATGATTTAGAATCTTTTAAAGAATATTACAATTGGATGAGCACTGACCATTTTGAAATGAATAAAGAATATTTCTTAAATAAAGGATTAACTAAACCCTTACTATATGATTAGAAAAGATATCTATTAGTTTTTGTAAGTACAGAAGAAATGTCGTAGATCTTTATTTACTTTTCGAAATGAATTTACTGTCAGCAGAAAATCGCATTTATGAACTTCACAATTTCACAATTTCACAATTTCGCAAAATCGTTCTTTATTAAATCGATTTCGACAAGTTCAACACCGACTTATTTCAGGTTTCTAATTCGCGGTGGTTTCGATAAGCTCAACCACCGCGATTGGAAAACCTTACTTCACAATATTATTTATCATTTTCTTAAACAGCACTCCGTGGAATGGTAACATAGAATACCAATAAACACGTCCCCATAATCCAAGGGGACGGAAAGTAGCTGTTTGTGTCAATACATTGTCATCGCCAAGTTTAAACTCCAGCCACGCTTCGCCAGGAAGTTTCATCTCGGCAAAAAGTAAAAGTCGTTTGTCCTCTTTATCAGAAATTAAAACACGCCAGAAATCCAATGTTTCGCCTACGAGAATATCGGTTGCACTTCTTCGGCCGCGACGCAATCCTACACCGCCGATAAGCTGATCCATAAATCCGCGAATCTTCCATAGCCAATCTCCGTAATACCATCCGGTTTCTCCACCGATTGCCCAAATTCTGCCGAGTGTAATTTCTGGAGTTTCGGTTTTGCGGGTTCGAACATCTTTAAAGCATCCAAAAGTGGGCACTTCCATATATTCCTGCATTCCGCGGCGGAAAATATT
>JBBSQV010000107.1:0-8751 GCA_038243675.1 Flavobacteriales bacterium | reverse complement strand
GTAGTTTCTACAAATTTCGCTTGCGCAAAAAGTAAAAAAGTTGAGAGCAGTAGAAAAAAAGAAAACAATTTTTTCATAGGAGCTAAAGTACGGAGAAGTTTAGAGATTTGGATGAAATTTTCAGCAGTGAGAAATTTTTATTTGAGTTAGCAATTCACAAGGTATACTTTTTCAAAATGGCAAATCTGTGTGGTGTATTGTTAATTATCCTTCCACCCAAACTTGTCATCCTGGCGAAGGAAGATCCGAGCAATAGCGAACGGGCGCAGCAATCTCATTTGAGGCTCAATCTTAAATGACAAATTATCAAGATTTCTTGCTAGTAATTATTGTTCAAGATAAGGCTCCAAACATTAATACAAGACCAAGATTATGTGATTTCTCCTTCGACGAAATGACAACCGTGTGTGTGTTGTAGTACGAAGTAAAGAACAAACATAATCCTCCGCAAACTTGTCATCTCGTGCAGAGCGAGAGATCACATAATATAACTCAAACCTAAAAGAGAATTTTCATCATTAAGAAATTAAGATTTATTATCTTTTGAACTGAAACCCACTAGATTATTTTTAAACAATTTGCGTTGCAAACGCTTTATTTACGTTTTGTAATAAAATAGGTACTCATTATAAACGAGCACCAGAAGAAGTTAGAGTTCCTTAACGGGATATGCCAGTTCTTTACGAATTATATCATTTGTGTTGTTTGCCCTTCGGACTCTGGTACTTGCCTGTGGCGAGTACCTACTTACAATTGAAAGCTTGTAGTAGCATCTGTGACGCGGCTTTTCTCTGATAAACATTCTTTTTGCTTGCTCTCTTACTAGTAAAAAAACCATTAAGAAATTAAGGTTCATTAAAATCTTATGCAAAATGGTAAAAAAACAGCCTTTTGAATTTAAGAGTCACTAAGTTATAAAAACTTCTATTTTTCTTAATGCCTTACTAATGCCAAATAAATGCCCGTTGCCGCGTGTAGTATCTTTCGGAAAACGAATTTTTATTATTCTTACAGACAACATTCCTACAAACTCATCGGTACTTCAATTATCAAAAACTTCGCTTGACTTTTCGCCTGAACAGAAATTTGAATCGTGTCGTAAATTCCGATTGCGTCTTTGGTAAAAAGTAATACATCTTCTACCAGAACTTCTCCAGAAATAGACATTACAAAAACGCCATTTCCAGGTTTTCTGATTTTATAATCTGTTTGAGTTCTTTCTTCAAAATTACCTAAAAACATCCAAGCATCTTGGTGAATCCAAACACCTTCATCGTCGGGATTGGGAGATAGAATTTGTTGCAGTTTGTTGATGCTTCCTTCTGGATCAATGCTTATCTGATCGTAACGCGGAGTTACATTTTGTCTATTTGGGAAAATCCAAATCTGAAATATTTTTACTTGCTGAGTATTGCTTTCATTAACTTCGCTATGCACAACTCCTGTTCCAGCACTCATTACCTGAATGTCGTTGGTCTCGATAACTTTTGAATTTCCCATATCATCTTGATGACGCAATGCTCCTTCAAATGGAATGGTGATAATCTCCATATTATTATGAGGATGCATTCCGAATCCCTTGCCACCATCAATAATGTCATCATTGAGAACACGCAAAACTCCAAAATTCATTCGGTTGGGGTCGTGGTAACCTGCAAAACTAAAAGTATGATGCGTTTCCAGCCATTCGTGCTTTGCATAACCGCGGGTTTCGGCTTTGTACAGTATTTGTTTCATTTTTTTTATAAAAATCTTCAGCTAGTCAATATTTTCTAAAATATGAAGTTGTAAACTGGTTAAGGTCATTTTATTTCTTTGCTTTTTCGTCCACTTTTTTCAAGTCGAAATCTGTTGCGTAAAATTTGCCATTTCGAATTGTTCCGCTGACAACTGCGGTTCTGATTGCATTGCAAAAACCATCCTTCGCGTGCGCATCTCCAAAACTTTCGATGGATTTGTCACCTTCTACAAAATAAGATTTGCCTTCGTATCGAATTGCAAGATCGCAACCGTGGCCTTCAAGTCCAAGTTGGCATTGCCCGCAAGATGCTTCGACATTCTGTTTTTTAAGTTCAACTTTTTCTTGTGCGAAGCTAAACGTCGCGGTTAGTAATAATAGGAAGATCGATAGATTTTTCATTTTTTAATGTTTTTAAAAATCTTTTAAGAAATGGATTCGAAGTAGATTTTTGCTAGGCTAATTTAGGTATTTTTTAAACTACAACTTGATTTTCGAACGTTATAATAACTCACAAAAAAAGAGGAAACTGAATTTCCTCTTTTTAATATTTAGATTTTATGCTGTGATTTACAGCAAATTATTTCAATGTAATTTTTATTTGCGTGAAGGATGGGAGCGGCATCCCCCGATTTTTATCGGGGATACAGCGGACAGCCTGACAACGCCGGAGCTTGCGGAGGCGGTGGCACGCCCAAAAAAAAATGTTATTTCTCTGCTAATGCTAATTTGATTCGGCGGAAAGCCTCTGTCAATTGATCTTCGCTTGTGGCATACGAAAGTCGCAAGCAATCTGGATTTCCAAAGGCTTCACCTGTGACGGTTGCAACATTGGCTTCGGCCAAAAGATACATTGCAAGATCGGTTGCGTCCTTAATATGAGTGCCATTTAACGTTTTGTCAAAGTAGTAAGAAACATCTGGGAAGACGTAAAATGCACCTTCGGGAATGTTGATTTTAAGACCAGGAATATCCTGAACCAATCCAACAACGAGGTCGCGTCTTTTATGGAAAGCTTCGACCATATAATCCAACACTTTAGGATCTGCTTCGACCGCCGCTATTGTAGCACGCTGGGCGATAGAATTTGCGCCACTTGTCACTTGACCTTGCATTTTGGTACAGGCTTTTGCGATAAATTCAGGTGCTCCAATATATCCAATTCTCCATCCCGTCATCGCGAATGCTTTGGCAACGCCGTTGACTGTAATGGTTTTTTCGAACATTCCAGGAATTGATGCAATGCTGCAAAAAGTTCCCGAAAAATTGATATGTTCGTAGATTTCGTCTGAAACGACAAAGATATTTGGATGTTTTTTTAGTACTTCGGCAAGCGCGGTCAACTCTTCACGGCTGAAAACTGATCCACTAGGATTGCAGGGCGAGCTATACCAAATCATCTTTGTTTTTGGCGTAATTGCAGCCTCTAATTGTGCTGGAGTGATTTTGAAATCGCTCTCAACAGAAGTAGGAACTTCGACTGGAATTCCACCTGCCATCTTGATGATTTCGAAATACGAAACCCAGTATGGCGCTGGCAGAATGACTTCGTCTCCATCATTCAGCATTACTTGTGCAATATTATAAAGTGCCTGTTTTGCACCTGTCGAAACTACAACATTTGAAGGTTTGTAATCAAGATTATTGTCTCTTTTAAACTTTTTGCAAATAGCTTCTTTCAAGTCGATATAACCATCTACAGGAGAGTAGGTGCTGTAATTTTCATCGATTGCTTTCTTTGCCGCTTCTTTGATAAAGTCGGGCGTGTTAAAATCAGGTTCGCCCAAACTAAGGCTAATGATGTCTCGTCCTTGTGCTTTAAGATCGCGGGCAAGTGCCGCCATAGCTAGAGTTTGAGATGTTGATAGTTTATTTATGCGGTCTGATAATAGATTGTTCATTGGGCAATTTTTAGATAATATATTTAATTTCGGAAATAGATTAAGCCAGAATTACGCGGTAATTCCTGGTTTCATCCCCAAATGCTTTAAGTGACGAAAATGCGCTGCAATTGCTTCTCTAGTAGTTCTGAATTCGTGGTATGGCAGATTGCATTCCGCGGCAGTTTGTTTTACGATTTCGGCAATTTTTCCGTAATGCACGTGGCTGATATTAGGAAAAATATGGTGTTCGATTTGATGGTTAAGACCTCCTGTAAACCAATTAACAATTGCATTTTTCGGCGCAAAGTTGGCCGTAGTATACAATTGATGAATAGCCCAAGTGTTTTCAAGTTCGCCATCTTCGTTGGGAACAGGATTTGCAGTTTCTTCAACAACGTGTGCTAATTGAAAAACGATACTCAAAATTAATCCTGCAGTATAGTGCATAATAAAAAATCCTAATAGTACTTTCCACCATGTAATACCAATTGCCATTGGAAGGACAATCCAAATACACACATAAATGATTTTGGTGATGATCAAAGTTGTCCATAAAATCTTGGGACTTTTTGCTTCACCATAAGATAATTTACGCTTTAGATAATTGCGCATTTGTTTAAAATCTGTGGTAATTGCCCAATTGAAAGTTAGCAATCCGTACAAAAATACAGAATAATAATGTTGGAAACGGTGAATGCTTAGCCATTCAGTTTCGTGAGTGAAACGTATAATTCTTCCTGCATCAAGATCTTCATCGTGTCCTTTGATGTTGGTATAAGTATGGTGTAAAACATTGTGTTGTACTTGCCAGTTATGAACATTTCCAGCTAGCACGTAAATGCTTCCTCCCATAAATTTGTTAACCCAAGATTTGGTGGAATAGGCACCGTGATTCCCATCGTGCATCACATTCATCCCAATTCCCGCCATTCCAACTCCCATTACCACACTTAATAAAAGGTGGATCCAAATAGAAGGCTCAAGAAATAATATTAGAAAGTAAGGGGTAAGAAATAGCGTAAAAAGAATAACTGTTTTCAGGTAAATCTTCCAATTTCCTGTTTTTTTAATGTTATTGTCTTTAAAATATGAGTTAACTCTTGAATTTAAGGTTCTGAAAAACTTAAGTTTGTCTTGCTTGGCAAAGGTTGGTATGGTAGTTTTCATATATTTTTTGGTAATAAAAATCTGTTCCAAAGTTAAAGATATATCAGTTTAGAAACGAGAAATTGGACTAGAAATTTCATTGTTTAGTGAAAATAGTTTTGGAATTTGATTTTAGTTCGTAGTTATCCAAGGCGTTTAATGTTAACAGTTTAGGTTTAGGTGCGGTCAGCCTTTAGCTATGAGCTGATAGTTTAATGATTTCTGCGAATCAGGAAAATTGCTCTTTCCAGAAAATTTTGAAAAACATCTCATTTCTATTTAGTTTTAAGCTTAAAATTTATGTAGATAAAGCTGTTATTGAACTTTTAAGCATTAAATTTTACATTTTTAAACTAACAGTTGCTAGCTGAATGTAATGCATATATCGTTCCAATTTTTAACCTTTAGCAATAAGCTTGTAGCTTTAATATTTCAGCCGAAGACAAAAATCCCCCGCTACATATCTTTCGTAGACCAAATTTTTCACTCTCTCAATTCGTCTTGCTTATATTCTTTCCGCGAAAGCGTAAAATTCCAAATCAAGATAATTAATCGTAAAACTACTCGCTCCTACAAAAGCTAAAAGCTAAAGGCTAATAGCTGAAAGCTAAATCCTATCTTTGCGCTAAACATTTTATTTAATGGACGAAATATTAAAATACTTTCCAGATTTAAGCCCTTTACAAATTCAGCAATTTGAACAGCTTGAAGCTTTGTATAACGATTGGAACGCAAAAATAAATGTAATTTCTCGAAAAGATATCGATCAGCTTTATCACAAACATATTTTGCATTCACTTGCCATTGCTAAAATTCAAAAGTTTGTTCCTGGAACTTATGTGCTTGACGTGGGTACTGGCGGAGGATTTCCTGGAATTCCATTAGCGATATTATTTCCCGAAACGAGATTTTATTTGGTAGATGTAATCCTAAAAAAAATCACCGTTGTGAAAGCAGTTGCCGAAGCATTGGATCTTAAGAACGTGAAAGCCGAACAAATTCGTGCCGAAAACGTAAAAGGAGATTTCGATTTTATTGTGAGCCGCGCGGTAACAAATATGCCTGATTTTGTGAGTTGGGTCAAAGACAAAATAAAAAAGCAGAACAAACACGATTTGAAAAACGGAATTCTCTATTTAAAAGGAGGAGACCTTACCGAGGAATTACAAGATTTCCCGAAAGCGACAGAATACAATATTTCAGATTTATTTGAAGGAGAGTTTTTTGAAACCAAGAAAGTTGTTCACGTTCCTTTGAAATTTAAGGCGTAACATTTTTAAAAATTGATGGGTTTGAATTAGACTTGAATTTTGTAATATCATTATAATCAATATGTTTGACGTACTTTGGATTTATCTTCCGCTCGTAATTGGAGTTTCAACGATATTTATTTCGATAAAACTTACTCTTGCAAAAAGAAATTATTTCAATATTTTTACTTCTATAATATTAGTAGCAGTGAATTCCTTATCAATTATAGTTCTCGTCAGAATTTTATTAGGAGCTTATCCAACCTATTTACCACATCTAACAATTATTTTTGGAGCGCTATTATTAGCAGTTCAGTTTAGTAAGCACAAACAAATTTCTAAACTTTAACTGCCTAAATATCTTGTTCCTTTTCCCAATTCGCAATTCCAAGATCAATAATCCCACATCCCCAATCCCGATAAAAAAAAGTCGAATCCCAAAGGAATTCGACTTTTTTAGTACTTATAAACTTGAACCAAATTAGTCCAAGAAAGAATATCTATAATCTGTAGCTGGTACAAAAGTTTCTTTGATAGTACGTGGAGAAACCCAACGCAAAAGATTCAAAATAGAACCCGCTTTATCATTTGTTCCAGAAGCTCTAGCACCACCAAAAGGTTGTTGCCCTACAACAGCTCCAGTTGGTTTGTCATTAATGTAAAAGTTTCCAGCAGCATTTTCAAGTGCTTTTGTAGCAGTAGCAATTGCATAGCGATCCTGCGAAAAGATAGCTCCTGTAAGTGCGTAAATAGAAGTTTCGTCAACTAATTTTAGAGACTCTTCCCATTTTGCATCTTCGTAAACGTAAATAGTAAGAACCGGTCCAAAAAGTTCCGTTTTCATAGTTTCATACTTAGGATTTGTAGTTACAATCACCGTCGGCTCAATAAACCAACCTTTAGATTTGTCGTAACCACCACCAACGATGATTTCTGCTTCATCAGACGCTTTTGCAGCATCAATCGCTTTTGCAAGTTTGTCAAAAGAAGATTCAGATATTACAGAAGACACATAGTTTTTTGTGTCATCTGGCGCTCCCATTTTAAAAGAAGAAACGTCAGTAACCAATTGTTTTTTCACATCTTCCCAAAGAGAAGCAGGAATATAGGCACGAGAAGCAGCCGAACATTTCTGTCCTTGGTACTCAAAAGCACCACGCGCTAGAGCCGTAGCAACCTCAAGCGAATTTGAAGATGGGTGTGCCCACACAAAATCCTTACCACCAGTTTCTCCTACAATACGAGGATATGTTTTATATTTATCGATGTTTTGACCAATTTTAGACCACATAGAATTAAAAACTCCTGTAGATCCAGTAAAGTGAATTCCAGCAAAATCAGGGCTGTCAAGAATAGTATCTGTAATCATTCCAGAATCTCCGTAAATTACGTTGATAACACCTTTTGGCAAACCTGCTTTTTCAAAAACTTCCACAATTATTTGTGCCGAATAAATTTGAGTTGCAGCTGGTTTCCATACCACAACATTCCCCATCAATGCTACTGCCGCAGGAAGATTTCCAGCAATCGAAGTAAAGTTAAAAGGAGTAATTGCGTACACAAATCCCTCTAGAGGTCTGTGCTCGAGACGATTCCAAATTCCTTCAGAACTTGTTGGTTGCTGAGCGTAAATCTCAGTCATAAACTCAACGTTGTAACGTAAGAAATCGATAAACTCACACGCAGCATCAATTTCCGCTTGGTGCACAGTTTTTGCCTGCGCAATCATAGACGAAGCATTAATTTTTGCACGGTAAGGCCCAGCAAGCAATTCAGCAGCTTTCAAGAAGATAGAAGCACGGTGCTCCCAAGCTAAAGATGCCCATTTTGTACGCGCTTCAAGGGCAGAAGCAATCGCTTTTTCAACAAGAGGCTTGTCCGCAAGGTGGTATTGACCCAAATTATGTTTGTGATCGTATGGTGGGAAAAGTGGCTTGGTATTACCAGTACGAACCTCTTCTTGCCCGATATACAATGGAATATCAACTGTTTTATTGTACATTTCTTTGTACTCTTTCAAAACTTCTTCTCTTTCTTTAGTCCCTGGCGCATAAGATTTTACAACCTCATTATACGCTTTAGGCACGCTATAAATTCCTTTTGGCATTGTTATTTCTTTAAAGATTTAATACATCAAATTTTTGCTTGGCAAAGATACAAAATAGCTATTTAACAATCGAAGAATTAGATAATCAATAACATAATCTTAATTTTCAGGATTTTTTCTTGGAGCTATTTCCGGCATTCCGCTTCAATTCCTCGGCACAAAAACTTTTTTTGCAACGTCACATAAGGAGCTTCCGTTGGTCGCTCTTCTGTGCCGGCAAAAAATAGTTTTGTCGCCTCCGGGATTTCCGCTGCATTCCGGGCTAGGGCAGTAGTGGGAACATTCGGCTAAAATACCACGAAGAAATTATTTCCAAATCGCCAAATTAAACTGTATTTTCACGGATTATAAAATCTTCACTATGAAAATAACTTTTTGTACAATCCTTCTTATCTTTTCGTCTGCACTTTTTGCACAAGAAAATATAAGCTACCAGAAACCGCCAAAAGCAATTCTGGACTTAGTAGATTATGAGCGTGCGCCATCAGTAATTATGGACACCAAAAAAGAGTATATGCTCTTGAGCTACCGCAATACTTACAAATCTCTTGACGATCTTAGTCAAGATGATATGCGTCTCGGAGGATTGCGTATCAATCCAAAAACAAATATCGGAAGCACCGTTAC
>JBBSQV010000106.1:0-8778 GCA_038243675.1 Flavobacteriales bacterium | reverse complement strand
TGGAAGGTGTGCAACCATCATTCAGACAAGTACCACCAATATGAGATTGATGTTTCTCTATAAGAATTGTTTTCATTCCCGAATTAGCCAGCGACATCGCTAGAGGATTTCCCGCTTGTCCGGAGCCGATGATTATTGCGTCTACTGTTTTCATATCAATTTTTACTTAGGAGTCTGTTTTTTCAAAGTTATCTAAATAATTTAAAGATTTAAAGATTGGAAAATCTAAATGATCGAAAATATCAAAATAATCAAAATGAGGAGGAGGATTTAAAAATTTAAAGATTCGAGGAATTCAAATAATCAAAAATTTTCAAATGAAGTGATCTTGGATAATTAGGCATAAATATATTAAGTCAACTTAAATGATCATATTCCACTAGCTGAGAGAGCTAATGGCTGAAAGCTGACAGCTAAAACCTCTCTTCATACATTTTCAACAACGCATTCACCGTATTGTAATTCCGAATTGTCGCTGTAAGATTCAGCTTTTTCTCAATATACTTTCCGTCAAGGCGAGTTTTTCCAGCGCCAACATCGTATTTGATAAACAATCGACTTTCGTCAATCACAGCTTCATCGGGTTTAAACTGACTTATCTTCAAATCATTGATACTTCCTGCTTGCAACGATTTAGACATAAAAGCAACATACAACTTTTTGATGTCGACATCTTTCATCTTTAAATAAGGATTGTTGTTTAGACACGCTCTCAAATCTTCAATGCCAATTACAACAATCGGTACATCGTGACCAAAAGCTTTTGTAATCTCTTGTCTGATTTTGAAACCGACGGATGCCGGGTTGCTTTCTTCTGAATCTACAAACACATTTCCGCTCTGAATATAAGTTGTGACATTTTGGAAACCTGCACTCTGTAAAGCAGTTGTAAGAGCGTCCATCTTTATCATATGATGTCCAGAAACATTTATTCCACGAAGAAGTGCCAGATGTGTAGTCATTATAGTTGAGGCTTATGATGTTCAAAGATAAATTATTTTAGATACTTTATCGTGTATGCTCGAAAAAACGTCCAGATCTTACAAGTGTTTGTACAGCTTCTCGCGGCAACGTCAAAATTGAATTGTTGGAAGAAGATAACTCTTATATTAACATTCTTTAATAAGGAATGACTTGCGCAAACTTCTCAAATACAGCTTGACTTTAGTAAAAGCAGAAGTAAACAAAATTTTAAGTCAAATAGTTGTTTAAAATAATTAATTTTGCATCCATATTTTCAATGCGATAATAATACCTATTATGAAAACAATACAATTCAGAGAAGCTATTTGTGAGGCGATGAGCGAAGAAATGCGCCGCGACGAGACCGTATATCTTATGGGCGAAGAAGTAGCTGAATATAATGGTGCTTACAAAGCATCAAAAGGAATGTTGGACGAATTTGGAGCTAGACGTGTAATTGATACTCCAATTGCAGAGCTCGGTTTTGCAGGAATCGCCGTAGGATCAGCAATGAACGGTTGCCGTCCAATTGTTGAATATATGACTTTCAACTTTTCATTAGTTGGTATCGATCAGATTATAAACAATGCTGCCAAGATGCGTCAGATGTCAGGCGGACAGTTTAGTATGCCAATGGTTTTCCGTGGTCCAACAGCTTCTGCGGGACAATTGGGTGCTACACACTCTCAAGCTTTTGAAAGTTGGTTTGCAAATACTCCAGGTCTTAAGGTGGTTGTTCCCTCGAATGTCTATGATGCAAAAGGACTTTTGAAGTCTGCCATTCGTGATAACGATCCAGTTATTTTTATGGAATCTGAGCAAATGTATGGTGACAAAGGCGAAGTACCAGAAGGAGAATATACAATTCCTCTAGGTGTAGCTGATATTAAAAGAGAAGGTACAGATGTTACAATCGTATCTTTTGGAAAAATCATCAAAGAAGCGTATGCTGCAGCTGAAGAGCTTGAAAAAGAAAATATTTCATGTGAGATTATCGATCTTCGAACAGTAAGACCAATGGATTACGACGCGATTATCAAATCTGTAAAGAAAACAAATAGATTAGTTGTTCTTGAAGAAGCTTGGCCTTTTGCTAGTGTTGCTTCAGAAATTACTTATATGGTTCAAGAACGTGCATTCGACTATCTTGACGCTCCAATTCAGCGAATTACTACAGCAGATGCTCCGGCACCTTATGCTCCAAATCTTCTTAAAGAATGGTTGCCAAATGCAGGTGACGTGGTAAAAGCAGTGAAAAAAGTGATGTATAGAAAATAATATCTCTCTATTTGATTAAAATGGATTCTAATACTAAAGACGTGAATTTTCTGTTTTAGAACAGATGTTCACGTTTCTTTTTTCTGATAAGAAAATTTTAATTCAGTCAATAAACTGCGCGAGAATTACATTAAGCGCGCGTAATTCAAAATAAAGTACATTTGAAATCGTTCAGAAACCCATCTGAACCTATTCGTTTTTTATATGAAAATTAGATTCTTTCTCAACCTTATATTGTTTTTGACTGCGATTATCACTAATGCTCAGACCAAAGTCAGCGGTGTCGTTCTCGATGAAACAAATCTTCCATTGCCGTACGCAAATGTTCAGTTCAAAGGGTCAACCCAAGCGATTGTAACCAACGAAGACGGTCTATTTTACATGGAGTCTAAAGAGAATTTCCAACAAATTATAGTCTCCTATGTTGGGTACACAGACAAAGAAGTAGAACTTACAAAGACTGTTACCTATAATATGAAGGTAAAACTCAGCCAAGGTCAAGAGCTAAGCGAAGTAGTTATATACACGGGGAAAACTTCTAAGAAAGACAATCCCGCACTAGATATTTTACGTAAAATTTGGGAAAGAAAGCGTAAAAATGGACTCAAGATGTTCAATCAATATCAAATGGCAAAATACGAGAAAGTCGAATTTGATATGAATACTATCGACAGTGCTTTTATGAAAAACCGACTTTTCAAGGGCATGGAATTTATCTTTGATCAGGTCGATACTTCAAACATTACTGGAAAAACGTATTTACCGATTTTTATCAACGAAGCCTTGTCTGATGTTTATGGCGACAATAAATTAAATAAAACTAAGGAAATTCTCAAAGCAAATAAAAACTCTGGTTTCTCTAGTAATCAGCAGATTCTAGCTTTTATCAAGGATTTGTATGCAGATTATAATATCTACGATAATTACCTAACTTTCTTTGACAAAAGCTTTACTAGTCCACTGTCACGTACAGGAATTGATGTCTATAATTATGTCTTAAAGGATAGCGCATTTATCGATAATAAGTGGTGTTACAACATCGTTTTTTATCCACGTCGAAAAAATGAATTGACTTTTAAAGGTAATTTTTGGGTTAACGATACCACCTTTGCTATCAAGAATATCAATATGGCGGTTACCAAAAGCGCCAACATTAACTGGGTAAAAGACATTTATATTGAGCAGGAATTCGAAGTTTTAAATGACTCAGTTTTCTTACTTCGCCGCGATCATCTAATGTCTGATTTTGCTTTAAACAAAAAAGAAAAATCCAAAGGAATTTACGGAAAGCGTACAACTCTATTTCAAGATCACGTGTTTGATCGCGAGCGTCCCTCAGATTTTTACCGTGAGCGCGTTAACTTTACCGATGATGCAGTCTATGCAAAATCGGATGAATATTGGGAAGAAAATCGATTTGAAAATTTAAATAAAGATGAGCGAGGTGTCTATAAAATGTTGGATACACTGCAAACTGTCAAGCGTTTTCAACAAGTTACAAATCTCGTTACCATCTTAGGAAGTGGTTATATAGCTTTTGGAGACTTTGATTACGGACCTGTATTTTCTACTATCGGTTACAATGAAGTTGAAGGTATTAGAGTTCGTGCGGGCGGTCGAACTTATTTTGGCCCCAATGATTTATGGAGGCTGCAAGGGTATACCGCTTATGGTTTTGGCGATGACAAATTCAAATATGGTATTAGTGGAAAATGGATGATTGATCCTCGCAAGCGTATAATTCTTACGGGAGGAAATCGTCGTGACATTGAGCAAATTGGAGCTAGTCTCACCACTACAAATGATATAATGGGGCGAAGTTTTGCATCTTCCAGTATTTTCAGCGCTGGTGCCAACGGAAAATTGACCAATATTAATTTGAGTAATTTCTCTGTGGAGATGGAAGTTGTAAAGAATTTTGTAATTCAGAGTGGAATTTCTTACAGAACGTTGCGTTCGGCTTCGGACTCTTTTAGCCTTGATTATTACACGCAATTACCTGACGCGCTCGATCCAGTTGGCGTGATTGAAAGCGAAGTGAAGCAGGCCGAAACGAGTGTTCAACTTGAGTGGACTCCCAACCGAAAAACAATTTGGTACGGTGTAGAAAGAGCTGATGTGACAAGTGATTATACAAAGTTATTTCTTAATTACAGCGCCGGAATGAAAGGCCTTCTAAATAGTGATTTCGATTATCAAAAATTCCAATTTTATTACAGACAACCAATTACGATCGGACCGTTAGGCCGCACGAATTTGATTATAGAAATAGGGAAAACTTTTGGCGAAGTTCCACTAGGTTTATTGAGCGTGATTCCTGGAAATCAGACTTATTTTACCATCGAAAATACCTTTAGCAACCTCGATTATTACGAATTTGTTTCAGACGAATATGCAACTTTCCAGTGGACTCATAATTTCAACGGAAAGATATTTGCCCGTATTCCGGGGCTTCGCAAGCTTAACTGGCGCGAAATCATCGGTATAAAAGGAGTTTACGGAAAAATTTCGGATGCCAATAAAGCACTTAATGCATCTGGGTTAACGTATGTTGCACCCACAGATGGTTATTGGGAATACAATGCCGGAATTGGAAATATTTTCAAAGTTTTTCGCATAGAATGTAGTTGGAGAGGTAGCTATCTAGATGTCCCTGATTCCAATAAATTTTCGATAAAAGGTTCGATCGGATTTCATTTTTAGGAGCTTTATCCGGCTGTCTGTTTCAAGAATACGGCTGCAAAGCAATTTTTGCAAACATAATAAGGAGCTTCCGTTGGTCGCTCTTATTCTGTAGCAAAAAATAAGCTTCGCAGCCGTATTGCTTTCCACGACCATCCGGGCTAGAGACTTTTGCAAAACAATATATTTATCTAAGAAAACGAATAAGTCCGAATTTAAAAAACGACCGTTTAAAACGTTTGCTATTTGGCAAAATTCCACAAAAATCCCAAGATTTATTATTATATAGCAGAACAAATTTCGCCAAATGCCATTTTTTGGCTATTTTTGCACCCGATTTAAAATTATAAAAATGACAGCTGACAAAATTCTAACTTTTGACGTATTGATTGAAATACCAAAAGGAAGCAGGAACAAATACGAATACGATTTCGAATTTAAAAAAATACGTTACGACAGAATGTTGTTCTCGTCAATGATGTATCCTGCAGATTACGGATTCATTCCAGAAACTTTAGCGCTTGATGCAGATCCATTAGACGTATTAGTTTTGGTTACTGAGCCTACTTTTCCTGGATGTGTTATGGAAGTAAAACCAATTGGTGTATTTCATATGGCAGATGATAAAGGGCAAGACGAAAAAATTATTTGCGTACCGGTTTCAGATCCAATCTGGAATAGACTAGAAGATCTTAGCGATATCAATCCACACCTTCTTAAAGAAATTGAGCACTTTTTCCAAGTGTACAAAGATCTTGAAAACAAGAAAGTTGATGTTGGCGGATGGGGAGATGTAAATGAAGCAAAACAAATTATTGTCGAGTGTATCAACCGTTTTGAAGCAATAGAAAATAGAGAAGAAGGATTGTTTAGTATTAAATAATTCACTTATCCTAGATAGTAAAAAAAGACAGCGTTTGTAAAAATGCTGTCTTTTTTGTTTAAATTTGAAGTGATAGCAACCAATTTTTCAATTTTTAAACCTTTTATCTATGGATTCATTAATGATTTATGTCCCAATTGCGATGGCAATATTAGGACTGGTGTTTATGTGGGCAAAACGAAGTTGGGTTCTTAAACAAGACCCCGGCGATGGCAAGATGAAAGAGATTTCAGATCATATTTACGAAGGAGCACTTGCTTTCTTGAATGCTGAATATCGACTCTTAGCCATTTTTGTAGTTGCGGCTAGTATCGCCTTGGCACTCGTTTCATACTTTGTTCCAACAACCCATATACTTATTGTTGTAGCTTTTGTTTTCGGAGCTTTTTTCTCTGCACTTGCTGGAAATATGGGAATGAAGATTGCCACAAAAACCAATGTCCGCACAACACAAGCCGCTCGCACAAGTTTACCGCAGGCGCTAAAAGTTTCTTTTGGCGGTGGTACAGTAATGGGACTTGGAGTGGCAGGTTTAGCAGTATTAGGACTTACTGGATTCTTTATTATTCTGTTTCATTATTTTATGAATGGTGTATGGACCAATAACCACGATATGACAATCTTGTTGGAAACATTAGCAGGATTTTCACTTGGTGCTGAATCAATCGCTCTATTTGCTAGAGTAGGCGGTGGAATTTATACAAAAGCTGCCGATGTTGGTGCGGATTTAGTGGGTAAAGTCGAAGCTGGAATTCCAGAAGATGATCCTCGTAATCCTGCAACTATCGCAGATAATGTTGGTGATAACGTGGGTGATGTTGCCGGAATGGGAGCCGATCTTTTCGGATCGTACGTTGCAACAGTTCTTGCCGCAATGGTTCTAGGAAATTACGTCATTAAAGATATGGGCGGAATAATTAATGATGTCTTCGGAGGAATTGGGCCTATTTTACTTCCAATGTCAATCGCTGGTTTTGGAATTTTATTTTCAATAATTGGAACTTTAGTAGTTAGCATAAAAGATAATAATGCCAAAGAAAAACAAGTTCAATCAGCTCTTAATGTCGGTAACTGGATTTCAATTGCATTAACTGCTATTGCTTGTTATGTACTGGTGAAATATATGTTGCCTCCAACAATTCAAATGAATTTTTATGGCGAAGGAATCAAAAACATTGATTCAATTAATGTGTTTTATGCAACAATCGTGGGACTTGTGGTAGGTGGGGTTATTTCGTCAGTAACTGAATACTATACAGGTTTGGGAACAAAACCAGTAATGGCGATTGTTCAGAAATCATCAACCGGAGCAGGTACCAATGTTATTGCAGGATTGGCCACAGGAATGATTTCTACTTTTCCGACTGTGCTTTTGTTTGCAGCAGCGATTTGGATTTCGTATGCTTTTGCAGGATTTTACGGAGTTGCACTTGCCGCTTCGGCAATGATGGCGACAACCGCCATGCAACTTGCAATTGATGCTTTTGGTCCAATTGCAGACAATGCTGGAGGAATTGCCGAAATGAGTGAACTCCCAAAAGAAGTTCGTACAAGAACTGATATTTTGGATGCTGTAGGAAATACAACCGCAGCAACAGGAAAAGGATTTGCTATCGCCTCGGCAGCATTGACTTCTTTGGCTTTGTTTGCAGCTTACGTCACTTTTACTGGTATTGACGGAATCAATATTTTCAAAGCGCCAGTTTTAGCAATGCTATTTGTCGGTGGAATGATTCCAGTAGTTTTTTCTGCTTTGGCAATGAATTCTGTTGGAAAAGCTGCGATGGATATGGTAAATGAAGTGCGTCGTCAGTTTAGAGAAATTCCTGGAATTCTCGAAGGAACTGCTAAACCAGAATATGCAAAGTGTGTGGATATTTCGACCAAAGCTGCTTTGCGCGAAATGATTTTGCCTGGAGTTTTGACAATTGGTTTTCCAATTGCGATTGTACTACTTGGAAAATTGGTGTATGGTTCTAATAATCTATTGATAGCCGAAATGCTTGGAGGTTATATGGCAGGCGTTACAGTTTCGGGAGTTCTTTGGGCCGTTTTCCAAAACAATGCTGGAGGAGCTTGGGACAATGCTAAGAAATCTTTTGAAGCAGGAGTGATGATCAACGGTGAAATGACTTTTAAAGGCTCTGATGCTCACAAAGCAGCTATTACCGGCGATACAGTTGGTGATCCTTTTAAAGATACTTCTGGTCCGTCGATGAATATCTTGATTAAGTTAACTTGTCTTATCGGATTGGTAATTGCTCCAATATTAGGGGGAGATCTTCCACTTGACACTTTGGAAGTAAAATCACGTACAGAAGTAGAAGCTGCTGCATTGGTTCCGTTGGTTCCAGCAACTGTGGTGGTATCTAAAGAAGTTCGAATAGAAAGTACCAAAGATGCAAATGGAATGGTGAAAACAATTGTCACCACTAACGAAGAAAATAAAGTTTCAACAAAAATATTTGAAGGAACAGAAGCTGAAGTAGAAGCGCAATTGGTCGAATATAGAAAATAAGATTTCAACTTTTAATAAAAAAAATCCTCTTAGAAACGGCTCTAAGAGGATTTTTTATTTATACGAGGTCTATATTTTTAGTTTTTTAGTAACTTTTTTGTTGTTTTATTTCCGGATATATCTGTTGCTTGCAACAAATAAATTCCTTGTGATAAATTGCTAATATCAATATTTGAAGATTGGGCATTTTCTAGAACCTTCTGACCATCCAAAGTAAAAATTTCGACCGTTGCCATTTCTGATGCGGAATTAATAGTAATCGAATTAGTCGCTGGATTTGGATAAAGAACTACCGACATTTTAGAATAATCTTGAGTAGAAAGGGGACCAGAAGTTATTTGGAAATTGTCATAGAAAGCATCTCCACCATAATTATTATGAAGCATATTAAAACCTAAAATATCAAGAGAAGTGGTATTTGGGAAAGTTCCCTGAATTTGATTATTTACATAAT
>JBBSQV010000105.1:0-8907 GCA_038243675.1 Flavobacteriales bacterium | reverse complement strand
CAACATTTCTTTATTGTAAATCGATTCCCGAAAAATAAATCTCTGGTTGGATTGTACCGAAATAATTTCAATCGTCTTCGCGTCGCAAATTTTGCGTTTTTATAAGGGTCGTCCCGATGGGACTGAAATGGCTAACCTATTTTTGTAAACCCACGGTTGAAACCGTGGGCTACAATAAGGGCCGTCCCGATGGGACTAAAATATCTAATCTATTTTATAAACCCACGGTTGAAACCGTGGGCTACAATAAGGGTCGTCCCGATGGGACTGAAATGGCTAATCTGTTCTAGTAAACCTGCAGTTGAAACCGTAGCTACAATAAGGGCCGTCCCGACGGGACTGAAATGGCTAACCTATTTTTATGAACACACATTGAAACCGTGAGCTACAATAAGGGCCGTCCCGATGGGACTGAAATTGTCTAATCTATTTTTATGAACACACATTGAAACCGTGAGCTACAATAAGGGCCGTCCCGATGGGACTGAATTGTCTAATCTATTTTTATAAACCCACGGTTGAAACCGTAGGCTACAATAAGAGTCGTCCCGATGGGATTTAGAGGTCTAATCTATTTTAATAAACATGCAGTTAAAACTGCGGGCTGCAATAAGGTCGTCCCGATGGGACTGAGAAAATTCCGATTCGACAAAATGGTGTTACGTGGAGTGATTTCCAAAATTGAAAACTAAAAGTTGTTGTGTGTCGAGGTAGCAGCCCCGATAGAAACGGAAATCCCGGCGTGGGGATTTGCCTTTTTGCAGCGGTGGCAGGCAAGAGCTACCAACGGAAGCTCCTTGCCCGCCAACTGATGCGGCAAATGCCCGCCGGCGGATTGTAGAGTACAGCGGGACTAGCTGCCAAAAAAATATGATTTAAAAAGACAATGTGCCGAAAACCTAATTGCAGAATTGCAGAACATCTAATTAAAAATAGAAATTTCGCGAAAGTTTTCAAAATGAACTATAAAAAATCGATTTTTTGAGGCTGCCGTGCGGGGGAAAATTTGGACATAAAAAAACCGCTTAACTTTCGTTAAGCGGTTTTACAACTTGGAGCCGGCGGAGGGACTCGAACCCACGACCTGCTGATTACAAATCAGCTGCTCTAGCCAACTGAGCTACGCTGGCGACTCAAAATTCTGGTGCAAATATAGGAGCATTTTTGTATTCTCCAAAACATTTTTTACCTTTTTTGAAAATATTTTTATTGCAGATTGTTGATCTTAGTAACCAATTGGTTTGCAACATCTTCTAAATCTTGATTGATTTGCTTGAAGTGTGCTTTTTTATTTTCAACGTTTTTTGCGTTCACTTTTACTATCAATTGATCAAATGCAGCGATTGCTTCATCGATTAATGCGTTTGAAGATTCTGTTGGATGTCCTGTTGTAGACATCTCCCACATATAAACTGCTTCTATGATATCTCCTAAAACGTAATTAATATCTTTCTTTAAATTCTTAACGTTTGCCATTTTATTTTGATTTTTATTTGCGTGCAAAAGTACACTAATTCTTTATATAATACTATGAAATATAAATTTCTAATAGAGAAGCTTTACCCATGAGCTTATAATCGACCATATTTGCTGGTATCAAAACCGTATCTCCTTTGATGTAATCATAGGTGTCAGATTGATGCTTTATTTGGAAATTGCCATCGACGCACATATAAACCTTAAAAGATTCACCCTCGTGGTAAACGACCATTTCGCCATCAAGCGGAATCATATTTGTTACGAAGAATGGATTTTTTGATAGTGCGTTGCTCTGGTTATCTATTGTGATATAATTGATTTTGGCATCGGTAGCATTATAATTGATCGCATCTAGGGCCATATCAGTGTGCAATTCACGATATTCACCGCTTTTATCCTTTCTATTCCAGTCGTAAACTCTATAAGTTATATCTGAAGATTGTTGAATTTCTGCCAAAAACACTCCAGCTCTAATAGCGTGCACCGTTCCAGTCTCGAGAAAAAAAACATCCCCTTTTTGAACTTTTACTTCATTGAGAAGCGGTAATAGATCCTTTCTCTCTAAGGCATTGATATAAGTTTGCTGGTCAGTATCTTTATTGAAACCCACCACCAATTCAGCGCCAGGGTCTGCTTGCATTATATACCACATTTCGGTCTTGCCTAGGCATCCGTGTCGTTCTAGTGCAAGTTTATTGTTGGGATGTACCTGAATTGATAAGTCATCTTTGGCATCTATAAATTTAAAAAGCAATGGGAAAATAACTCCAAAACTGGTGTGCACGGCGCACCCTAAAATTTCTTTGGGAAATTCTTTAATAAGATTCACAATGGTTCTGCCCGTGTAAACACCATTTGAAATAATGCTCTCTGAACCTTTAACAGCAGAGAGTTCCCAGCTTTCGCCGATATTATCTTGAGTAAAATCTTTATCTAATATTGTTTTTAACTTCTGTCCACCCCAGATTTTTTCTTTTAAAATCGGAATAAATTGTAGCGGATATATTGTTGCTTTCATAGAGTTCAATTTATTTCCCTGCGTAAAACACCGAATTTCGGGCGGTTTCATGAAGAGTAATCTCCAAATCGAGATCGGATTTTAATTTTGCTCTTAACTTATTCCATATCACTACAACAATGTTTTCGGCTGTGGGATTAAGATTTGCAAATTCGGCTACATCTAAATTTAAATTCTTGTGGTCAAATGAATCTTCAACTTCGTCTTTTATCAAATCTGCCAAATGTTTGATGTCCATCACGTAGCCAGTTTCGGGATCTATCTCGCCAATAACGCTCACTAAAATATCGTAATTATGCCCATGAAAGTTGGGATTATTGCATTTGCCAAAAACCTGCTCATTTTTCTCAGCACTCCAATCTTTGCGATGCAAACGATGGGCGGCGTTAAAGTGGGCTTTTCTACTAACGGTAACTTTCATAGCTTTTATATTTGTATGAGTATTATTCGAAATTTGTAAAAATGATTATTGCTTTTTATTTTCTTCTAAATAATGATCAAATTTCTGAAAAATAATTTTGAACCACTCTGTATATAATTCCGGTGAATTGCTGATATCCCTTTTAATATCGTCAGTGCTCATCCATTTCCAGGATGCAACCTCATCTTCATTGATATGCGGTTCTTGATTGGAATGTCCTATCATAACATGGTCTAATTCATGTTCTGTAAGTCCATTATCAAATGGTGCTTTGTAAATAAAGTGAAAAAGTTCCCTAATATCTGTCACAAAACCCATTTCCTCTTGCAATCTACGAATTCCCGCCTGAATATTGGTTTCTCCTACTCGCTGATGACTGCAACATGTATTTGTCCACAAAAGCGGCGAGTGATATTTATGTGCTGCTCGTTGTTGAAGCATCACCTCATTTTTATCGTTTAAAATAAATATTGAAAATGCTCTGTGCAGTGCAGCTTTTTCATGAGCTTCCAATTTTGGCATCGTACCTACTTGCTCATCATTCTCATTAACTAAAATAACTTTTTCTTCTTTCATAGTACTAATATAGCAGATTCAAAATTACAAAAAACTATTGCATAACATAGTATATTAAGAAATTGGCAACAGATTAATTTAAATATGACGAAAGACTTTCCGCTATTTTGATCGCACATTTCTCGCCGTCAATCGCAGCCGAAATTATACCACCTGCATATCCTGCACCTTCTGCACACGGATACAGTCCTTTAATTTGCAAATGCTCATAACTTATAGGATCTCTGGGAATACGAACTGGTGACGAAGTTCGAGATTCTGGAGCATGCAATATCGCTTCGTTTGTGAGATAACCGCGCATTGATTTTCCGAATTCTCTAAATCCTTGTCTCATTACTTCGGTAATAAAACCTGGAAACACCTCCCCTAATTCCACTGATGTTGTACCTGGAACGTAAGAAGTCTTTGGAATTGATGAAGAGGCAGTAGTTGTCGTAAAATCAACCATTCTCTGAGCTGGAACATTTTGAGTTTTTCCGGCCAATGCCCAAGCGCTCTGTTCGATACTTTTCTGGAAATGCATTCCCGCCAAAGCCCCATATTTCGTAAAAGGTTTAAAGTCTTCCAAAGTAAGTTCGACCACAATTCCTGAATTTGCAGTTGGCTGATCACGTCTTGACGGCGACCAGCCATTGGTTACAACTTCACCGGGACTAGTGGCGCAAGGTGCAATTACACCACCGGGGCACATGCAAAAAGAATACATCCCCCGGCCGTTCACTTGTTTGACAATTGTATAAGGCGCTGGGGGCAAATAATCTCCTCGGAAATCACAGTTGTACTGAATACTATCTATTAACTCCTGCGGATGTTCGGCACGAACGCCCAAAGCAAAAGGTTTGGCTTCGAGGAAAATCTGCTTTCTGTCCAGTAATTCGTAAATATCTCTTGCCGAATGTCCTGTTGCAAGGATCAATTTTGATGCTTCGATAATGGAACCATCCTGGATTTTTACTCCATGAATTTCATTGTTTTTCACAATAATATCCACTACACGAGTTTCGAACATAACTATTCCGCCAAACTCTATGATTTTCTCACGGATATCCGCGATGATTTTTGGAAGTTTATTGGTTCCGATATGAGGGTGTGCGTCTACAAGAATGTCGTCTGGTGCTCCAAAAGCAACAAATAACTTTAATATTCTATCGACATCTCCTCGCTTTTTAGATCTTGTATAAAGTTTTCCATCTGAATAGGTTCCGGCTCCACCTTCGCCAAAGCAATAATTGGAATCTTCATCTACAATATGATCAATATTTAAAGCTTTAAGGTCTCGACGCCGAGCGCGCACATCTTTTCCACGCTCTATAACTACAGGTTTTAAACCAAGCTCGATTAACTGCAACGCTGCAAATAATCCTGCCGGTCCAGCTCCTATTACTAAAACTTCTTGTGCATTACTAACATCAGTATATTCTGGAAGCTGAAAATCCTCTTCAGTTATCGTTTCTCCAGCAAAATAAATTCGAAGTTTAAGATTTATCTTGACAGATTTCTGCCTAGCATCCACAGATTTTTTGACAATTATGATCTTTGCAATATCCGAAATACTAATCCCGAGCTGTTTGCTAACAGTATTTCTAAGCAATTCGTCAGTGGCGGCGATTTCGGGGGTTACCTGTAAAAGAAGTTCTTGTGGCATATCTAAATTTTGGCAAAAATAGTTATTTGATTTTACTTTTCTCTTCAAAAGCACGCAGCGCAAATGATGCTAACCAATGTTCGCCCTCATAATTTCCGTCAACAACTGATGGTAATGAGAATTGTAGATGGTAATCGGCTAAGTTTTTAAGATGAGCAAACTCTTTTGGATATTGTTGGATGAGATGGTAAAAATTCCAAGCACGACTAAAATTGAGTCCGTCAAGGTGTACCAAATGTCCGTCTGTTCTGTCGGAAACTTTTGCTACTTCCCATTTGAAATTTTTCGAAAACAACTGAGGTGTGAATTTTTTAAGCCATTTTAAAAATTCGCCTTTCGGCAAAATACGTTGCATTACCGCGACTTCTTCCATACAAGGTGATAAGAAATCTGTTCCGCTTGGCTCCCAACTCATCGGACAATTTTGATCAGTAAAAAATAATCTTTTAGCATTTTCAGTCAGGACTTTCTTAAAAGCTATATTGTTTGAATAATCGGCATAATCCCATGCCAACGTCAATCCGAAGGCGGTGCTGCTATGCGTTCCTACACGAACTGGATACAAGAGCTTCGGCAAAAATTCTGTATATCTTTCTATAAATAAATCAGTAAGTGGTTTCAAATTCTGAGCTAATTCTTTCGCGTAAGCTTCATTTGAAGTTTCTAATTCTAGTTGTAACTTCAGCAACCACGTCCATCCATACATACGCTCAAAAGTTTTTTCATGCTTTTTAGATACATAAAGTATTTCTTGATCGATGTTTTCTTTTGATAAATTAACTTTCAGCTTTTTGATTATTTCTGCTCGGTTCTCAAGATTTGGAAAATTATTGAGAAGATGAACCAAACTCCAATGTCCGTGAACTGAAGAATGCCAATCAAAACAACCATAGAATGCGGGATGCAACTTTTTGGGTGATTGAATTTCTGAACTATCAATCAAAAGTTGACTTAATTTATTTGGATATTCTTGCTGTAAACATTTTAACGGGAGTGATGCCAAATGATTCGCTTGCTCCAATGATAAAACTTGGGAGGACGCAGAAGCAGATATAATCAACAGAAGAGCAGCAAGTATTTTCATAAAATTGTTTTTAAAAAATTAATAGACTTATTTTTGCTTTTTATCAACACTACTATGTCTAGAAATATAAAATTGATTTGGGATTTCAGAGGATCAACTGCAGCAAAAATAGCTGAACATCACGAAGTTCATTTAAAGGAATATATTCAAGCTCAAAAATTAGAAATAAATATTACAGGATTTGAAATTCTGAATGATATGTATGCAATAGCATATATGGTGGTTGCCGAAGAAAATATGATATCCGTTCGAGACGCTTTAAAACCTCACAGAGGCGAGGTTTATAATTAACAATCGCGCAAAATTTCTTTTAAATCTCTCATATAAAAGACGATTACTGATTGATTGACGAAAATTAAAATTAGCAGAGTAGATCTATATGAAAAATTCAAAATATGATATTTCTAGAATTTTTTTAATTCGCTACTTCACTAATAAATTTTATACGCATCAATCGTAATTCCATAGTGTCAAAATCGCCATCGAACTCCTTCAGTGCTTCCTCTATATTGTCTGACTGCGACTCCATAAAGTAATCATGAATTTCTTGTTGCTGATCGTCGTCAAGCATTTCATCTATCCAATATTTAATATTTAGCTTGGTTCCTGAATACACAATTTGCTCCATTTCCTTAATAAGAGCATCCATGTTCATTTTTTTAGCGGAAGCGATATCATCTAAAGAAAGTTTTCTATCAATATTTTGAATGATATAAAGTTTGTTTGCTGAATTTACTCCTGTAGATCGGACCACTAAGTCATCTGGTCGGCTAATGTCATTTTCATCCACATAGCTTCTTATAAGTGAGGCGAAATCTGAACCATATTTTTTAGCTTTCCCTTCTCCTACTCCATGCACGTTTGCGATTTCCTCTACACTTATGGGATATTTTAGTGCCATATCTTCAAGTGAAGGATCTTGAAATACCACAAATGGAGGGACTTCAAATTTCTTTGCAACTTTTTTTCGTAGATCTTTTAGTAAGATCATTAACTGTTCATCTATTACACCACCGCCTTTAGCAGCGGTCACAATAGCTTCGTCGCTACTATCACTATATTCATGATCTTCTGACATCATGAACGACTGCGGATTTTGGATAAACTCCAATCCTTTTTTGGTTATTTTCACTATTCCATACGTTTCAATATCTTTTGAAAGATATCCGGCAACCAAAACTTGTCTTAACAATGCCATCCAATAGCGCTCATCTTGATCTTTTCCTGATCCAAAATAAGATTGAACGTCTGTGCGATGCGCTTTGATTGTAGCATTGACGCGGCCTATCAATGTAAATACGATTCCTTTGGATTTATATAAGTGCTTAGTAGCCTTTACTATTTCGAGAAGTTTAACAACATTGTCTTTTGCTTCAACTTTTGCTTTTGGATTTCGAACATTATCATCCATTTCCGCACCGTCGCCTGTCTCTGAGTCAAAAGATTCACCAAAGTAGTGGAGTAAAAACTTACGTCTTGACATTGATGTTTCGGCGTAAGCCACAACTTCCTGTAGCAGTGCAAAACCTATTTCTTGCTCAGCAATTGGTTTACCAGAAAGAAATTTTTCTAATTTCTCAACATCTTTATAAGAATAGTAAGCGATACAATGACCCTCTCCTCCATCGCGACCGGCTCTACCAGTTTCCTGATAATAACTTTCAAGTGATTTTGGTATATCATGATGAATTACAAAACGTACATCTGGCTTATCAATACCCATCCCGAAGGCGATTGTTGCAACTACCACATCTACATCTTCCATAAGAAACATATCCTGATGACGTGCTCTTGTTTTGGCATCTAGACCAGCGTGATACGGGACCGCACTTATGCCGTTGACTTGTAAAACATTCGCAATTTCTTCCACTTTCTTACGACTTAAGCAGTAGATAATTCCAGATTTTCCTTTGCGTTGTTTAATAAAACGAATAATATCTGATTCGATATTTTTCGTTTTAGGACGCACTTCATAATAAAGATTTGGTCGATTAAATGACGCTTTAAAAGTAGTGGCATCAACCATATCTAGATTTTTCAAAATATCTTCCTGCACTTTTGGAGTTGCAGTAGCGGTCAAACCTATAACCGGCACATTGCCTAGTTGTTTTATAATATGTTTAAGATTGCGATATTCCGGTCGGAAATCATGTCCCCATTCAGATATACAGTGCGCTTCGTCAATTGCAACAAAAGATATAGGAACTGTTTTTAAAAACTGAACGTACTCTTCTTTTGTGAGAGATTCTGGCGCCACATAAAGTAATTTCGTAAGTCCTGATGTAATATCAGCTTTTACTTGTACAATTTCTGTTTTTGTTAATGAAGAATTAAGTACATGCGCAATTCCTACCTCTGGAGATAGACTTCGAATAGCGTCTACCTGATTTTTCATTAAGGCTATCAAGGGCGAAACTACAATGGCCGTTCCTTCAAGCATCAGAGCCGGAAGTTGGTAACAGAGGGACTTTCCGCCACCCGTAGGCATAATAACAAAAGTGTTATTTTTGGCAAGTAAACTATTTATTACTGCTTCCTGTAGGCCTTTAAATTGGGAGAAGCCAAAATGTTTTTTTAATTCTTTGAAGATGTCAATTTGGGTTGAATTCATTCTGTGTTAATGGTAATTTTGTATAAATTTGCAACAGATAAATATACTTATTTTCTTTTACACCAACAAATTT
>JBBSQV010000104.1:0-8921 GCA_038243675.1 Flavobacteriales bacterium | reverse complement strand
CGTTCATATTATACATATACTGTGTATAATGGGGATCTTGTTGCGCATAGCTATCTGTAAGGGCTAAAAACGCTAAGAAGGCCGTGAAATATAGTTTCTTCATCGTAGTTATATTTTTGTGGAATAAAACTTAAATCAAGATCCTTACTTGTTGAAGGATCTTGAATAAGCTCTATGACTCCATTTTGTTGGTTAGCGGTTTATGTATATCCATCCTGTTCTGTTCTCTCCGCTTGTGCGTTTGATCACATAGTAGTAAACTCCATCTGGAAGTTCATTCCCTTTATTAGATTGACCAACCCATTCTTTGCTGTAATTGCTCTGATTGTAAACCTTGGTTCCGTAACGGTTGAAGATCTCCAACTCGCTTACTCCTTGGCCTTCTAGATCAAAGTAATCATTAAGTCCATCACCGTTTGGTGAGATACCTTTCTGAATCATACATGATGTACTATCAGCAGTAAAGTCTTGTTTAGTGCTACATCCGCCTACCGTTACAGTAAGTGTGTAAACTGCTGCTCCTTCTACTGTAACTGTTGCATCGCTTGCGCTGCCAACAATGGTACCGCTCAAAGATGTCCATGCATAAGTAGCTTCTGTAAAGTCGCTATCTACTGCAGTAGATGTCAAGATGTATTGCTGACCAACACAATTCCCTTGAATTATAAACATCGGGCTTTGCGTTACTGTTACCGTGAAGCTAACCTCTGAGTTACATGCTGGCGTTGCTCCTGCTGCAAACACATAAATAGTTTGTGTTGCACTGATTTCTGCTCCTGCCGCAAGTTGAGTACCACCACCATTTGTCTGGGTGTAGTAATTTCCTTGGGTTAAAGTTGGCAACACATACGTAAATGGTGTACAGATAGAAACATTATCAATAGGCGCTAAAACAATTGCATCTACGATTTTTACTTCAAAACTAGTGGATGCTGTACAATCTGGAGTTGTTCCAGTTGTTGCATACACATAAACTGTCTGATTTGCTGCAATCGCTGTTCCTACTGGAATTTGTGTTCCTGCTCCATTTGCCTCTGTAAAGTAGTTTCCTACTTCTAAGTTTGGCAATGTGTACGGTCCACAAGAAACCACATCTGCAATAGGTGCGATAACCGGTGTAGGTGTAACAAGAACTTCAAATGATTGCTCTGCTGTACAAGATCCCGATACTGCATAAACGAAAATCGTTTGTGTAGTAGTAATAAGGTCTCCTGCATTTAAGGCATCACCTCCACCTTGTGTAGCTGTAAAGTAATTCCCTAATGTTAAGGCTGGAAGTTCGTAAGAATCACAAACAGAAACATCAGCTGGATCTACAAGAACAATATTAGGTAGAACTGTAAGAGTAAAACTTTCAGAAGAAATACATCCTCCAAAGTTCACAGTAACTTCATAAGTACCAGCAACAGTAACATCAATTGAACTAGTAGTTGCAGCAATTGCTACACCATCTAATGTCCAAGTATATGTTGCATTTGCTAGATCAAAATTGATCGGAGTGACAGCAATAGTTTGCGTCTCACCTTCACAAATTGTAGCATCTGCTGGCAAAGTAAATTGCGCACTTAAATCCTGAACTTCAATCTGGAAGCTAGTCGTTAAGAAACATCCGCCTAAAACAGCCTCCACTCGAGCGTAAATTGTCTGAGGATTAGAAATATTCTCATAAGCAGTAGCAGTTAACGGATTTGCATCAGCAATTGCATCAGCTTCAGAAATATGATAAGTAACTATATAATCAGTTGAAGCATTTGTAAGGTTCACATCATTTTGAGTTAAATCGAAAATAGCTGTATCAACAGCACACATATATAGAGTTTCTGGCGTCCCCATAGAAATCACTGGGTAAAACTCTATAACAACAGAATCAGTACCTCCACATGTAGTTCCAAAATAAGTAGCTGTAATTGTATAAGTACCAGCTTCATCTACGTTAAGTGTCGGTCCAGTAGCTCCGGGAATATCAACTCCATCAACACTCCACTGAATACCAAATAATGTTGTGTCCAAAGCTGAATTTAAAACGATACTATCTTCGTTGCAAAGTGCAGTACCATCGACAATAAGAAGGTCATCTCCAAGATTAACGTTTCCTAGACCAAAACTTCCACCTTCAATAAAAACAGCAGAGTCAAAAGCCTCATCAGAATAATCGGCAATAGCCAATTTAATATGATACTGTTGTCCTGGAATTACAGCAGAAGCTGCAGTTAACGGAACAGTTATACCATTAAAGTTAGTAGGCGAACTTAATGGATCTAATCCCGGAGGCTGTTGGTAATAAGCTCCAAACATATTAGCATTCACTGAAGGACATCCGTTATTATAAAGATTATCTCTAATTGTTGTTACCGAGATTGGCGCACCATTTGGCAATACAGCAAGATTCGTACTAACTCCCGTTGCAACATTTGTAAGAATGAAAGCAAATACATCAGAATATCCACATTGGAATGTTCCATATTCTTCTGAGGCGAATAAGAAATTAAAACTGATATTGTCTACTAGCGGAACAAAGTCAAATTCTAACTTAGTAGCATTTTTAGTTGGGCTCGTTTGACCTAATGGAGCAATGATAGCTTGAAGATCTGCATCTCCAGGCCATAAATAACCTCCATCATTTAAACTAGTAGTATTAGGACCAATAGCTTTTGTAGCTTTTCCTGTACTTAAAACAATTCCATCTTCAAAAGGGAACGAAGATCCATTCTTCTGGAAATATCCTATACCATTCACATCTCCGAAGTTTGATCCTGTAGAAGAAGTAACATTTGAAATATTAGCACAATTACTATCAATCAAAATATCTTCAATTAATTGTAAAGTCGTGTATTGGTCATCAGTTACAGTAATGGGAGGAGGAATAGTTCCAATACATAGGTCAAAGTTCACAATCTGATTAGGTTGATTACCCCAAGAAAACACACGAATCTTGTAAGTCTGACCAGGTATTAGGTTATTGGCAATACTGTTGTCGTTATCGCTGCAATAGAATAATGTCAAAGCGCCACACTGATCACCAGTATAAACACTATGATAGAAATCCATTGTTGTGCCAACGACATTAAACAACTTGATAGAATGGGTTGTAGTAACAGCAGTAAATTCAAACCAAACGTCATCATTTGCTGTACCACCGCATTCATTTATTTGAGAAGATGCAGTAGCACCTGTTATACTTCCACTCACTGTTTGAGCACAATCCTGATCAGGATTCACAGGAACCACGACAGCATCAGAACACTCATCATTTGTAATTAATGTATAAAAGTTTGTAGGTCCAGCCCATTCACTTTTTGAAGTTGCAGAACAAACTGCACGAACATAAAATTTATACGCCGTTCCAGAAAGTAATCCCTCTGCCAAGTAAGGACTAACAGCAGGAGTACCAGGAGTTGCAGCTGTAGGAGCTGGAGCATCTACCGGAAGAATCACGACCTCCCATTCTGTAGCACTTAAAGCCTCTGTCCAATTTAATAAAGCTGTCGTTTGAGTTACAGAAGTAGCTGCTAAGGCAAATGGTTTAGGGCAGGCATTAGGTGCACAACTAACGGTTCCAGTAAACAAAGTTGTATTTGACAAGCCTGTACTAAATGGATGGTTAAAAATAGTTTCACCCGTAGAATTCTGAATAGATACTCCTATCTCCTGACCGTAAGAACCTCCTGCATTCCAGAAAAGACTGAACGGTTGATTATTACATAATTGTATTGTAACAATTAGTGGAGCTATTCCATTTGCCCAGCTAGGACCTGTTAGTAATGCTAGTTGAACTCCATTTTGCATAACACTCATAGTGTTTCCACTCCATCCATAACCATTCAGAGAGGTCATTGTGAAAGTGTAATTGCAAATTTGTTCAAGCGGACATCCTAAAGTCGCTACTGATAATGGTCCTGACCAAGTACTAGCATCTGTTGTAGAACAAACTGCTCTCACATAAAAGTCATAGGATATACCTGCTGTAAGTCCTGTATATGTATGAGGAACTGCACTAGCTACCTGCCATCCTGTAGATGCCGCCGTCGGCGCTGGAGAACCAGTTGGAACAGCTAAAACATTCCAAGATGTTTCTGTACCACCTGCTGTCCAACCTAAAACTACTGTTGTATCTGACTTTCCAAAAAGGACAAAAGCCGTTGGTTTAGGACAAGTGGGCAATGTTTTAAATGGAGGAGATACTTGTGACCATGGATTATCTCCCACTGCATCACACACCGCTCTCACATAATAAACATAATTTGTATCTGCAAGTAATCCAGTAATAGTATAAGGAAATGTTGTTGTACTTCCAGTAGGAACAGTAGCCGCTGTTGGAGCAGGCGAACCTACAGGAACTGCAAATATATCCCACGATGCTGGTACAATTGTTCCATTAACGGTCCAAGATAACGTAGCTCCATCCGTAGTTATATTTGTAACAGTTAAATTTAACGGAGGTACACACTGTGGATTATCACAATCAACCATACCACTATAAAGAAGTGAATTATTAGCACCTGTACTTGTCGGCTTAACAAATATTGTTTGGCCAAAAGAGTTTACTATTGTTACAGAAACCTCATTTCCAAAATTTCCTCCCGCATTCCAGAAAAGTTGGAAAGGCAAGTTATTACACATAGGAACTGTGATAGATTGAGGCGCAGTGCCTTGACTATTAGTTGGTCCCGTAAGTACCGCAACAACAATTCCGTTTTGAGTAACGTTCATTGTATTTCCAGTCCAACCATCACCCCATGAATCTGCAACTATAAAAGTGAAGTTACATTGATCAGCTACATTACATAAAGTAGTGTTAAAATTAAATTTAGGTGCTATTGTACTTGAATCTGTAGGTGAACAAACTGCCTGTACATAGAAATCATAATTTGTTGCTACAGTAAGTGTCGTAAGTGGCAACGAGTTTGTGGTAGTTGTAACCCAACCCGGAGCTGTTGCTATAGGTGCAGGAAGACCTGCTGCTTGAATAAACACTCTCCAGCTTGTTTCTGTACCTCCCGCTGTCCACCCTAGGGTAGCAGAAGTCATTCCAATATTCGTTGCGGTTAAAGCAGTTGGTTTTGGACATGTTGGTAAAGTTGTAAATGCTGTAGAGGCAGCTGACCATGGACTTGTGACTCCAGGAGAACAAACTGATCTAACATAATAAACATACGCTGTATCTGCTAGTAATCCTGAAATCGTGTATGGATTAGTTGTTGCTGTTGCAGTAGGAACGGTCGCTGCTGTAGGAGCAGGAGAACCTGGCGCCACGGCATAAATTTGCCAAGACCCTGGTGGGTTTCCATTTGATGTCCAAGAAAGTGTTGCACCATTTGTAGTAACTGCAGTTGCTGCGGCTACAGAAAGGGGAGCTAAACAAGCAGGTGTACTACAATCTACAACTCCAGAATATAATAAAGAGTTTGCAGTTCCTATCCCGCTTGGTTTGTTATATATGACTTGACCAAAAGTATTCGTAATACTAACTATAACTTCATATGCGTAGTTACCACCTGCGTCCCAAAAAAGTTCAAAAGGCCCAGCACACATTGGAACAGAAATCTCTACAGGCGTTGTACCTTGTGCTGCTGTTGGCCCAGTAAGAACTGCAAGTGTAACACCATCTTGAATTACATTCATTGTAGCACCACCCCAACTGTCACCAAAGCTGTCTTTCATCGTAAAGATGTAATTACATCCGCTGACACAAGAAGTTGTATTAAATACATATGGTCCAACCCAAAGGCTGTAAGTTCCGTCACCACAAATAGTACGTACCCAATATTGATAAGGAGTTCCTAATTGCAATGCGGTTCCACTTCCAGTTAAAGCAGTTGCTGAGTAGTTAGTGTTTGTTGTAGTAACAGTTCCAGCAGTTGTAGGAATTGGAGATCCAGCGGTCTGAATCGCAATTTCCCAAGAAGCTGCACCAGAAGGATTTCCCCAAGAAAGGTTTGCACTTGTTGGTCCACTTCCAGTAGCGGTTAAGTTAGCTGGTGGAGCACAATTAAACGGTTGCAATGTCAAAGTATACGCAAAAGTTTGTGGAGTTGAATTTGATGAAAGAACAATAATATAAGTTGTTCCAGCAGTAACTGCCAAACTTTCAATTACTCTAATTGTATTCTGAGGATTGGCAACCCCCGCAACACAACTTACTCCAACATTGTCACATCCAGCATAAACAAATATACCTGAGTAGCCTGTACTAGGAGTCATTTCAATTTTTACAAAACCATCTTGTGTGGGTGTGTAAGAATAGAAAACATCGTTTCCTGTCATGTAATTTCCTGCTGCAGTAGTACAGTTTGTCGCTTGCTGCACATCTGTTGTATCTCCATAAGCAACAGTATTATCTGTTGTCGTGTACGGAAGTCCAGTGGGAATTATAATAGGTGAAGAACATGTCAAACCTGGAGATGAGGTAGAAAAACTAAACGGACCAACCCATGCACTTGGATTATCTCCTGTACAAATACCACGAACATAAAACTTATATTGAGTAGTAGCTGTAAACGGAGCAGCTGGATTTGTTGTTCCAGTAGCTGCATAAGTTGTACCTGTAACAGGAACTCCTGTTGCACCCAAAGTTCCTGAAAAAGGAAGTACTTGAATTTCAAAATTTGTAGCATTCCCTGGGTTTGCCCAAGTTAAATTTGCAGAGTTCTGCGTAACAGTATTAGCTGCTAAAGTTGTCGGATCCAAACATTTTTCAACAATTCTCACATCGTCTAACAACCACTTGTCTCCCCAAATTCCTATTGCTGGTTGAGTGATTTCCATAACAAATGCAATGTAAATATCTTGATCCGCATAAGCTGATAAATTTACAGTCTTCTCTTCATAAACGTTATAAATAAGCGTCAGCTCATCTTCAGTCCATGATTGAATTAATGTATAAGCTGCTGGATCTGTTTGGGAAGTTGTAGAAACCATTACTTTGAAAATAGTTCCTAAATTACCACTTGCTAATGTACGTGCCCAAAATTTCAATTCACCATTCGATGGGATTGAAACTAGGGGCGTTGCTAAATAGTCTCTAGCGGTATTTCCTGCCCCAATATTTTCACGATCCATATAGGCCGCACGCGCCCCACCATGCACAAGTGGCGGTGTAGGCGGTGTTGTTACGCCACTATTGACGTTCCAACTTTTGGTGAGCCCGACTCCATTGTCGAAAACACCCCAAGTACCAGATCCCAAAACCCACTGCTTGGTAGCAAGGTTGGGAAGGGTACTGCCTTCAAATCCCTCGGAGAACTGCGAGAAGCCCGTAAAGGATATGAAGAGCATTAGAATTAATAATGTAGTTTTTTTCATAAATGAAAATTTAGTAATAATACGTTAAAAAAAGGTTAAGGCGTAAATTTAGCATTTTGTTTTGGAAAATGATAACTTAATGGAATATTTGTGATATGAGTAGACTTTATTGCTATTCTATCATATATGTGAAATAAATTCACACTATTGTATAAATAGTTTTAAAAATAATGTGTTTTAATTATGATTATTGTTTTTAGATATCAAGTTAAAAATTTTGTTAATGTTAAAATCTCCACCATTAAAAAAAAAGCCGAACACTTCTCAGTATTCGGCTTTTCCTTTTTTGAATCAAAAATAATTAAATCCTTGCCTTGCTTATTTCTTTACGATAATAAACTCAGAACGTCTGTTTTCTGCGTGCTCGGCCTCTGTACAATCAGCACCACAGTCAACTTTAGGCTCAGATTCTCCATATCCTTTTCCAGAGATTTTATCTTTGCCAATTCCTTTTAATAGGATGTATTGAACGCTCGATTTTGCTCGTCTGTCCGATAATCTCATATTGTAAACATCACTACCTCTGTTATCAGTATGTGCTTTTACCATAATCACCATCGTTGGATTGGCCTTCAGCGCTTCAACGAGTTTGTCGCCTTGATCTACAAGCTTGGTGTATTGCTCAGCAGCGGAGACAAACTCATACCTTTCGTAGAGTTTGTCTGCCTTGGCTGTGTCTGTATTTTGAGCCTGAAGTCCCGTGGTGCTAATTACAAAACTCAATGCTATATATAGTTTTTTAATGTTTGCTAGTTTATGTGTTTAGAAATACCTTGGTGATTGTATGTACAAGCGGTGGCGTTGGTGGTGTTGTCACACCACTGTTGACGTCCCAACTTTTGGTCAGCCCGACGCCGTTGTCAAAAACACCCCAAGTACCAGAACCCAAAGCCCATTGCTTAGTGGTGTTTCACGAAAAGTCTCCCATAATACAGTTTTACAATATTGCTACCATCTTACTAGCCTTTTTAACTATATTTGCACACAAAAATGTATAATGATTTCGGAATCCATTAAGAAAATTTATTTTGCATCTGATCAACACTTTGGAGCTCCAACGCCTGAGTTAAGTAAGCCGAGAGAGCAAAAATTTATTTTATGGTTAGATGAAATCAAGGAAGATGCAGAAGCAATTTTTTTATTAGGTGATCTCTTCGACTTTTGGTTTGAGTATAAAACTGTAGTGCCAAAAGGATTTGTGAGAGTATTGGGAAAACTCGCAGAAATTAGAGATAGTGGAATACCGATTTATTTTTTTGTAGGAAATCACGATTTGTGGATGGACGATTATTTTCAAAACGAATTAGATATCCCAGTTTATCACGATAATGAAGAGTTTACCTTTTTCGGAAAGACTTTTTTAATTGGACACGGCGACGGAAAAGGTCCTGGTGATATGGGATACAAAAGAATGAAGAAAGTTTTTACAAATCCTTTTTCAAAATGGCTATTCAGATGGCTTCATCCTGATATAGGCGTTTCATTAGCACAGCATCTCTCGGTGAAAAATAAGTTAATTTCGGGAAGTGACGATGTAAAATTTCTTGGAGAAGAAAATGAATGGTTGGTTCAATATGCCAAACGAAAACTCGAAACAAAACATTACAATTACTTTATTT
>JBBSQV010000103.1:0-9146 GCA_038243675.1 Flavobacteriales bacterium | reverse complement strand
TTAAAAGGAACAGATTCTTGAATAATTCTCTTATGAGATTTCAGCATTTGTCCCACGGCTGCAGATCCTGTAAATGTTACAACATCCTGAGATTCTACGTGATCCAAAATCGTATTTGCCGATCCGCTAATTAATTGCAAAGCGCCTTCTGGCAAAATTCCAGATTCAATAATCGACTTTACAACTGCTTCGGTCAAATATGAAGTGGCGGTGGCAGGCTTAACTACTGCTGGCATTCCAGCCATCCAGTTCACCGCACATTTCTCTAGCATTCCCCAAATCGGGAAGTTAAAAGCATTGATATGAATCGCAACTCCCATTTTTGGAACAAGAATATGATGCGCCATAAAACGCCCTCCTTTTGACAAATCAATTGGATCTCCTTCAACATCAAATGGCTGGTTAGGGAACAATTTTCGCAAACTAGCATTGGCAAAAAGATTTCCAAAACCACCTTCAATATCAATCCAAGAATCTACTCTCGTAGCTCCCGTTTTATAACTTATTTCGTAAAACTGCTCTTTTCTTTTTGTAAGATAAAGTGCCAAGTTTTTAATCATATTTCCACGCTCCTGAAAAGTCATTTTGCGCAGTTTCTGTCCACCAATTGTACGTCCGTAATGAAGAATTTCTCCAAAATCTAAACCTTCAGTTGTTGTGCGACCTATAATTTCGCCGTTAACAGAATCGTATAATGCTGAGCCTTCGCCCAAACCATCCGTCCATTTTCCGCTGATATAATTTCCTATTTTCATCTTGTATTTTTATAAAAATAATATTTTCGCTTTCGCTAAATTGCTGCTGCTCTACGATTGATATCTCTCCAAAATAGCCGCATAACCTTGTCCAACTCCGATGCACATCGTTACCAAAGCATATCTTTTTTGAGTTTTTGTGAGTTCCAAAGCTGCAGAATACGCAATCCTCGCACCTGTAACTCCCAGAGGATGTCCAATCGCAATTGCTCCTCCATTTGGATTGATACGAGCGTCATCATCTTGCAATCCCCACTCACGTATGCAAGCAATACTCTGCGCTGCAAACGCTTCGTTAAGTTCGATAATGTCCATATCTTCCATTTTTAATCCGGCTTTTGCCAAAGCTTTATTTGCCGCTTCAACTGGACCAATTCCCATATTCTTTGGCGATACACCAACAACTGCCGAACTTACAATTCGAGCGAGGGGTTTTAAGTTATACTTTTTGACAGCATCTTCTGAAGCTACAATTACTGCTGCAGCTCCATCATTTAGTCCTGAAGAATTTCCAGCAGTTACACTTCCTTCTTTCTTGAAAGCAGCTCTTAATTTTCCTAAACCTTCAATTGTAGAAGTAGGTTTTAGAAATTCATCTTGAGCAACAACTTTTGCATCGCCTTTGCGTTGCGGAATTTCCACATTCACAATTTCTTCTGCTAGACGTCCTGATTCTTGAGCTTTCTTAGCTTTCATCTGACTGTTTAAAGCAAATTTATCTTGATCTTCGCGAGAGATATTATATTTTTCAACTAGATTTTCAGCCGTCTCACCCATTGCATCAACGCCGTACATTTCTTTCATTTTCGGATTGACAAAGCGCCATCCAAAAGAAGAATCATACATTTTCGAATCTGTTCCGTAGCCTTTCGCAGACTTAGAAATCACTAATGGTCCACGAGTCATATTCTCAACTCCACCAGCAATAAAAACATCGCCATCACCCGCTTTAATAGCGCGATTTGCGTGAATAATTGCTGATAATCCTGAACTACAAAGTCTGTTTACAGTTTCGCCAGGGACTGTGTCAGGCAATCCTGCTAAAAGTAATGACATACGAGCAACATTACGGTTGTCGTCTCCAGCTTGATTGGCACAGCCTAAAATTACATCATCATAAGCTGATAATGGAATTCCTGGATTTCTTTCGGCAACAGTCTTAATAACAAGTGCGCCCAAATCATCCGCTCTCACTTCTGATAATGCTCCTTGATAACTCCCAATTGGGGTGCGTATTCCGTCAATTATATATGCTTCCATCTATTTTTTATATTTTATAATCAGCCGAAAATTTTCAACCGAGTTTATGATATTAATCTTCCCATTCCTGAGATGTTCTAAATACAACACCTTTGAAAATTGCAACAACTGTCTCGTCACATTTTATTAGAATATTGTAAAATCCCAACTTATTTTTTAAGCTTTCCAATGATACTTCAGCGTAAATTTCGTCTCCTTCATTTAACGCTTCGATATGATTTATTGATGTTTCTATCGAAACTGATTTTCGTCCGTTGGTGTTTGCAGAAAAACCAAAAGCGGTATCAGCTAATGAATATGCAATACCTCCGTGCGCTTTGCCCATACTATTGAGCATCTCTTTTCTAATCGTTAAACCAACTTTAACCTGTCCAATTTCCGAAGAGATAATTTTGATCCCCAACCATTGCGAAAATGGATCGAGGCTCAACATTTTGTATGGTATATCCTGTCCTTGCATCTTAGTAAAATGTTTTATTTTCACGTTTCATTTTACGCAGAATTGAACTACATCTGTATCGGTCTTCGTGATATTCACTGTAAAGTTCATCCATTTTATCAACACAATATCCAATGCCTTTTTCGTCTGCCCAAGCTAATAATCCTTTCGGATAATTAACACCTTTGGTCATTGCGTTGTCTATATCTTCGGCGGAAGCCACGTTAAATAAAAGTGCATCGGCAGCTTCATTTATAAGCATAATCAGCACTCGGTCAAAAATCACATTTGCCAACTCTGAATCTTCTTCTGGCTCAGGCTTTACTGCATTTTCTGAATAATTATAATAACCTCTTCCAGTTTTTCTACCGAAGAATCCAGCTTCGCTCAAACGTTTTTGAGTGAAAGAAGGTTTATATCTAGGATCAAAATAAAAGCTTGTAAATACCGATTCGGTAACCGCATAATTAACGTCATTTCCAATAAAATCCATTAATTCAAACGGACCCATTTTGAAATTCCCGAGAGTTTTCATTGCAGCATCAATGGTGGCGAAATCAGCAATTCCCTCTTCGTTAATTCGCAAAGCCTCGCTGTAGAAAGGTCTAGCCACACGATTTACGATAAATCCAGGAGTATCTTTTGCAACCGCAACCGTTTTTTTCCAAGATGAAATAGTAGCTTTCACTTTATTTAAAACTTCGTCACTTGTCTGAATTGCTGGAATTACCTCGACAAGTTTCATCAAAGGCGCAGGATTAAAAAAGTGAATTCCGATTACTCTTTCCGAATTTTTGCAAGAAGCAGCAATCGATGCAATCGACAAAGAAGAAGTATTTGAAGCTAAGACTGCAGTTTCAGACAAAAGCGATTCAAGTTCAGCAAAAAGTTGTTTTTTTATTTCTAAATTTTCGATGATTGCCTCAATCACTAATTCGGAATCAGACAGATTTTGAATTTCATTTACGTAAATAATATTCTGCTGAATTCTATTTTTTTCCGCTTCTGAAATTTTATCTTTTTCAATCAGTCTGTTCAAAGTTTTCTCCAACGCAGATTTGCTTCTATCCAAAGCTTCTGTGTTTTTATCGAAAATCTTTACGGTACATCCAGCCGTTGCCGCCACTTGTGCGATGCCACTTCCCATTGTACCTGAACCTATTATTGCTACTTTCATCAATTAAAATATATCGTTCTAAATTATTAGTTTCCTCTAAATTCTGGCTTTCTCTTTTCTACAAAAGCGGTAACACCTTCGTTGTAATCGTGAGATTCTGCTGCTTGAATTTGAAGTTTTGATTCCATTGCAAGTTGCTCTTCAAGAGAATTTGTCAATGATTTATTTAATAATCTTTTTGTTAATCCAAGTGCAAGAGTTGGCATATTCGCCATTGTTTCAGCAAGCTTATTTACTTCTTCTTCAAACTGTTCGGCTGGAAAAGATTTGTAAATCATTCCTAATTCAACTGCTTCTTTTGCTCCTACTTTATCTCCAAGCATCATTAAAGCAGTTGCTTTTTGCATTCCGATTAATCTTGGCAAAAAGAATGTTCCAGCACTATCTGGTACAAGGCCAATTTTGCTAAAAGCTTGAATAAATGCTGCGTTTTCGTTTGCTACCACAATATCACAAGCAAGTGCGATATTTGCTCCTGCTCCAGCGGCAACTCCATTTACCGCTGCAATGATTGGTTTTTCGATGCTTCGAAGTCTGGAAATTATTGGATTATAATGCTCATCTAATATCGCTTTAAATCCTGGATTGAGTTCAGCAGAAGTAACTTCTTTTAAATCCTGACCTGCACAGAAAGCTTTTCCAGCACCAGTTAAAACAATAGCACGAACGCTGTCATCTGCTTCACATTGATCCAAAATCGTTTGAAGTGACAAGGCCATTTCGCGATTGAAACTATTAAAAACGTCCGCTCTGTTAAGTGTAACAAAAGCGACATTATCTTTAATATTTAATAAAATTGAACTCATAATTTAAAGTGTATTAAAAGCAAAAACTTCACGTTGCTAGAACTTGAAGTTTTTTATATAGTTTTATTTTAGACATTTAAAATAGTCAAAAGGCTCGCTGCAATCTTGACATTGAAAAAATGCCTTGCAGGCCGTCGAACCAAACTGACTGACTAACTTGGTATTAAAGGATCCACATTGCGGACATTTGACTAGCTTCTTATCGTGAAGAAGCGCATCCTTATCAGCATCTGCTTCTAACGGTGCGGCAATTCCATATTTCTCTAATGCAGTCCGACCTTTTGGAGTAATCCAATCTGTAGTCCAAGCGGGAGATAATATCAAATGAATTTTTGCCTGATACCCTTCATTATTTAATGCGGTTGTAATATCATCTCCGATAACATCCATTGCTGGACAACCACTGTAAGTTGGGGTAATTTCAACGTGAACAACATCGTCAATCATATTCGCAGAACGAACCACTCCCATATCCATAATGGAAAGTACGGGAATTTCTGGATCTGAAACAGAACCAAGAATTTCTGAAAAGCGAGAGTCGATATCGTTGAGATTGCTTATCATTTTACCAAGTCATATTTGGGAAAGTACGTTGCATATATTGCATATCCGATAGGATAAAGCCCATATGTTCCGTATGAATTCCCATTTTACCACCTTTTTGGAAGTACTCAATTTTTGGAACTTCTAAAGTTGATTCTTCTAGAATTATTGAAACATTTTTATAATACTGCTCCTTTAACAAACGAACATCTACTCCTGCACCAGAATCTGCAATAGCAATATCTGCTTCAGTCATATGAAATAATTCGTCTGTGTAAACCCAAAGGTCATCAATTGCAGTTTGCATTTTACCTCTACTTTCAAATGTACCATCTCCAAGTCTTCTTACCCAATCCGATGAAAACCGCTTGTGGTAACTAACTTCTTTGATGCTTTTTACGGCAATTGCAGCAAGAGTTTCGTCTGTACTACTTTGTAATTTTTGCAAAAGCAAGATATGAAAATGGTCAAACAAAAACTGCTTTGCAATAGAATATGCAAAATCAGTATTTGGTTGCTCTACAAGTAAAACATTTTTGTACTGACGTTCTGTTCTTAGAAAAGCAAGAGTATCTTCGGTAGCGTCGTTTCCAACAATTTTTGCTGCATATTGGTAGTAACTTCTCACTTGACCAAAAAGATCCAGTGAAATATTGGTCAGTGCAATATCTGTTTCCAGACTTGGACCGTGACCTGTAAGCTCTCCAATTCTTTGACCTAAAATCAATGAATTATCCGCAATTCCACAAATGTATTGAACTAAATTATCTTGCATCATTACATATGTTTTAGTTCCTCTGGAAGTTCATAAAAAGTTGGGTGGCGGTATGCTTTATCATTTGCAGGATCAAACATTTCTGGATTATTGTCAGGATTTGAAGCTGTAATTTGAGCAGATGGAACTACCCAAATACTCACACCTTCGTTGCGGCGAGTGTATACATCACGTGCATTTTCTACTGCCATTGTCGCATCGCTTGCACGAAGACTTCCTACGTGGCGGTGCTCTAATCCGTTTTTACTGCGAATGAATATTTCCCAAAGAGGCCAATTTTTCATAAGATTCTATTTTGTTCAAACCGCAGTGCTTCGACCGAAGTGCGGTTGTAAATTTATATTGCTTTTTTAATCTGCTGTTGTTCTTCTTGTTTTTCGGCGTAAGCCATAGCTGCATCACGCACCCATTTACCGTTATTCCAAGCATTCACTCTAGCGGACATTCTTTCTTTATTGCAAGGCCCGTGACCTTTTACAACTTGCCAAAATTCGTCCCAATCGATTTCTCCGAAGTCATATCGTTTGGTTTCTTCATTCCATTTAAGATCTTTATCTGGAATTGTAAGACCGATAAGTTCAGCTTGAGGAACAGTCTGATCAATAAACTGCTGACGTAATTCGTCATTAGTTTTACGTTTCAATTTCCACTTCATCGATTGTTCGGTGTGTACAGACTCAGCATCTGTAGGCCCTAACATCATAAGTGACGGCCACCACCATCTGTTCAAAGCATCTTGAGCCATTTCTTTTTGCTCAGGCGTACCTTTGGCAAGAGTCATCATAATCTCAAAACCTTGTCTTTGGTGGAAGCTTTCTTCCTTGCAAACACGCACCATCGCACGCGCGTATGGCCCGTAAGAAGTTGCAGTAAGTGGAACTTGATTGATAATCGCTGCACCATCTACAAGCCATCCAATCGCTCCCATATCTGCCCAAGTTACCGTTGGGTAATTGAAGATACTAGAATATTTGGCTTTGCCTGAATGCAGTTGATCGTATAATTCCTCGCGAGACACTCCAAGAGTTTCGCAAGCAGAATATAAGTATAATCCGTGACCAGCTTCGTCTTGCACTTTGGCCAATAGCGCCACTTTCCTGCGCAATGAAGGAGCACGAGTAATCCAGTTTCCTTCTGGTAACATTCCTATAATTTCTGAATGCGCGTGCTGTGAAATCTGACGAATATGCGTCTTTCTATATTTCTCGGGCATCCAGTCTCTAGGCTCAATTTTTTCGTCATTTTCAATTCTCTTATTGAAAACATCTTCTAAACTTTGTATTTCTCTTTCTGACATAGCTATTGTATTTTAAGTTTAATTAAGCGCCAAAATCCACTACCACTTTCTTCGAAATCGGTACCGCTTGACAGCTTAATATATAATTTTTGGCAACTTCATTTTCATCCAAAGCGTAATTCACTTTCATCTCCACTTCCCCTTCGATCACTTTACAACGGCAAGTACTACAAACTCCACCCTTGCAAGCAAAAGGTAAATCTGCACCTGCAGCAAGTGCACCGTCAAGAATATTATCGAAATCATCATCCATTACAAAATGGAATTCTTTTCCTCCGTCAATAATCGTAACCTCTGTACCTTCAACTTTCTTTTCGAGTATACGCTGTGTTTTCAGTTTTTGCTCTTCCGAAAGTCCCGTATTAAATAATTCAAAACGTACTTTTTCTTTAGACATTCCAGCTTTGATCATTGCATCTTTTATCAAGAATATCATCTCTTCTGGTCCGCAAATAAAGCATTCGTCAACGTTAGGAACATTAATTAATTTATCTGTGATAACATCTAATTTTTCTTTTGTAAAACGACCGTTGAACAACTCAATATTTCGCTTTTCTTTGGTTAAGAAATGAAAAATCTCAAATCTTCCAAAATATTTATTCCTAAGAAGTTCAATTTCCTCTTTAAAGATAATTGACTTCACGCTTCTATTCAAGTAAAACAACTGAAATGTGCTATTAGGTTCAAGTGCTAAGTGTGTCTTTATAATAGAAAGAATTGGAGTGATTCCACTTCCTGCAGCAAAAGCAACATAATTCTTTGCTTTTTCTGGCTCAATTTCACTAAAGAAAATTCCGTTTGGCGGCATAATCTCCACCAGATCACCAACTTTAAGGTCGTCATTTACATAAGCAGAAAACAAACCACCGTTGATTTTCTTTACTCCTACCTGCCACTTATTTTCGGTTGGGCTAGAGCAAAGAGAGTATGAACGTCTTTGTTCTCCCTGTTCAAAATTCTTTCTGAGAGTAAGGTGTTGCCCCTGTTTAAACGTAAAATCTTCTTTTAATTCTTCTGGAATTTCAAAGGTAACTATAGAACAATCTTTTGTCTCTTTGTAGATATCTGCGACTTTAATGCTGTGGAATTTTGCCATTTATATAATCGGTAAATTTTTTAAAATCCAACTAACAACCGTTAGTTACACTTGCAAATTTACGGAAAAGTTGCTAAATATAAAAGTTAAATAATTCCATTCAATAAAATTGGAGCCAGATGATCTTGTAAGGTTTTTTTGGTAAAACCATTTTTTCTGCCGTACCATAAGTATAAAGTACGCAATGTAGAAAGCATTGAAAAGATCATTACTTCGGCATTGTGATTTTTTAATTCGCCCTGCTCTATTCCGTTTTTGATGATTATTCGAAATTTCTGCTCGTATTCTTCACGCATTTTCAAGAAGTATTTGAGGTCATCTTCTTGCAGGTGCATCCAATCATTATTTAACGATGCCATAGCATCTGGATTATCGACCGTAATATCGATATGAAGTTTAATAACTTTTTGAAGTTTGTATAAAGTCGTTTCTGAAGAGTCTAGAATTTGCGAAATATTGCTCGTGTACTCCTCGGCAATATTGATAATCATCAAATGCAGAATTTCCTGCTTGCTACTAATGTGATTATATAAACTCGCAGCTTTGATATCGAGTGCCTGTGCGATGTCACGAACAGTCACGGCGCTGTAACCTTTCTCCCGAAAAAGCTTAGATGCAATTGCAACAATTTCTGATTTTCGGTCGAGTTTTAGTGACATTATTTATTTCTAAAGAATTTAGAGCGGAATTTACAGTTTATTTAAAGTTTGATTTGTTCACTAAGTTCGGCTTCATCTTGAATGGTATTTCCCTCATAAATCAAAGTCCAATCCATTGATTTTGTTAGAATCAAAATCTTAGAAAGTTCACTTACCAAACGATTTTTTGCATTTGATTTTAATGTTGACATCTCAACCTTTTTGGCAAGATTTTCTTTAACCACTTTGCTGATTTTATTATAATCATCACCATCAAAAGGATTCAGCCTACTTGTCTGAACATCATAGAATTTGATATCTGGACTGATTTTAATTTCTTCTTCGGGAATATTTAATATT
>JBBSQV010000102.1:0-9247 GCA_038243675.1 Flavobacteriales bacterium | reverse complement strand
TTATAATTGATATTAAATAAAAATTTGCTGGGACTGCCATTTTTATTTATTGTACGATCGCTCAAGTCAATGTCATTGCCTGATAGTTTCATTAAATTACCATCGGAACTTTTCTTAATACTGCTCTCCCCTAGTGAACAATCAGTTTAGAAAATTTAATCTGATTGGCTAATTTCGTGGTATCGCTGCAAACTAAATCTTGTTCCACTAAAGATTTAAATGCATAATCGTATATATGTAAATTCTGTGATCCAGAACAATTTAGATTTAATTTCCTATGTGCTTCCATCTAGTTTTTCTACTGAAATATATGCGGTATTATTTTTTAAAAAAGGTATCATCAAAATTCTTATTCTCACAAAAAAAGATCCAATATTCTAAAAACCATGCTCGCCCTTTAAAGTCCTTGCTAAATAAACTGCTGTTTTACTTTTTTTGCTTTTCGCTACTTCTTCTGGCCTTCCTTGCGCTACTATCTTCCCTCCCTCGTCACCAGCGCCAGGTCCAATATCAATTACCCAATTGCTTCCAGCCACAACTTGCATATCGTGTTCAACTACAATTACAGTATTTCCCGCATCGACCAATTTCGCTAATTGCACTTGTAGCTTTTCAACGTCTGTTGGATGCAATCCAGTTGTTGGTTCATCAAGAATATACAAAGTATTTCCGCGGCTAAGACGTTGTAGCTCGGTTGCGAGTTTTATTCGCTGTGCCTCGCCTCCCGAAAGTTCGGTTGCGGGTTGACCTAATCTCAAATAGCCCAAACCTACTTCTTGCAAAACTGTTAGAGGTCTGCTCACACGCTCCTCTTCTGCAAAAAATTCCGCTGCTTCATTCACAGTCATTCTGAGAACTTCAGCAATATTTTTTTCATGGTATTTCACTTCCAAAGTTTCCGGATTATATCTCGTGCCGCCACAAACGGGACAAGGTGCATACACACTTGGCAGAAACAAAAGCTCGACCATTACAAAACCTTCCCCATCACAGTTTGGACATCGACCTTTCCCAACATTAAAGGAGAATCTTCCAGCATCATATTTTCGTGCTTTCGCTAATTTGGTCGAAGCAAATAACTTCCGAACCACACCAAATAATCCCGTATAAGTTGCAAGATTCGATCGTGGCGTTCTTCCAATTGGTTTCTGATTCACAACCACCATACGTTTGATACTTTCTGATCCGGAGACAATATGTCCACCCAATGTAATCACAGTATCTTGTTGCAAAGCATCTTCCACTTCTTCTTCGGCAGCTGAATCATTTCCTAACTGTGTTGCAATTAATTCGACCAACACTTGACTAACCAAACTACTTTTTCCAGAGCCAGAAACTCCAGTCACACTTGTCAAAACGCCTAACGGAAATGATACTTCTAGATTTTCTAAATTATTTCGAGTTACTCCAGCTAATTTTAGCCAGTCAGTTGGAGTTCTGCTTTCAGGCTTTTTAAAAGGAAGATTATTAAACAAGTGTTCTCGAGTTTTAGATCTTTCAACGTCTTTCAAACCTTCTGGCGGCCCGCTGTACAAAATTTCTCCTCCACCTTCTCCCGCGTCTGGTCCAACATCGACAATCCAATCGGCATACCGAATTACATCAAGCTCGTGCTCCACTACAAAAAGGGAGTTTCCAGAAGCTTTTAAACCGTCTAAAGCGGTTAGCAATGCTTCGGTATCCGCGGGATGCAATCCTGCAGATGGCTCATCCAAAACATAGACTACTCCAAATAAATTACTTCTTACTTGTGTTGCCAACCTCAATCGTTGATGTTCCCCCGGAGATAATGTTGGCGTACTTCTTTCCAAAGACAAATAGCCCAATCCCAAGTCAAGTAAAACATTCACTCTAGCTACCAAATCCTCAGCAATTCGTTGTGCTACAATTGCTTTTTCTTCGTGATTTTTTGACAACTTCGTCAATCCAGCCGCCGATCCGTCGCTATATGGCTCAAATATTTCTAGTAATTTCTTTAACGGCAATCGCGAAATATCGGCAATATCATAACCCGAAAAAGTAACCGAAAGTGATTCACGTCTCAATCGTTTTCCGTGGCACAACGGACATTCGCTGCTGAGCATATATCTGGAAACACGCTTTTTCATCAATGCACTTTGCGAATTGGCAAAGGTGTGCAGAACATAATTTTTTGCTCCCGTAAAAGTTCCCATATAGCTAGGTTCTCTCCTGCGCTTTATCGCATTTCGAACTTCATCTATACTAAAACCGGCATAAACTGGAACCTGTGGTTTTTCATTGGTAAACAAAATCCAGTCACGATCTTTTTTCGGAATATCTTTCCACGGAACGTCCACATCATAGCCCAAGGTGGTCAAAATATCACGTAAATTCTGTCCCTGCCAAGCACTCGGCCAGGCAGCAATTGCTCTTTCGCGAATTGTCAAAGAATCGTCGGGCACCATAGTTTTTTCGGTCACTTCGTAGACTCGTCCCAGTCCGTGACATTTTGGGCACGCACCTTCGGCAGTATTGGTCGAAAAGGATTCCGCATATAAAAGTGGCTGATCGGCAGGATAATCTCCCGCCCGCGAATACAGCATTCGCAATAGATTTGACAAAGTAGTTACCGAGCCAACCGACGATCGCGTTGTTCCAGATCCTCGTTGTTGCTGCAATGCAACCGCTGGCGGCAATCCTTCGATATGGTCAACTTCGGGAATTGGCATTTGATGAAAAAGTCGTCTTGCATAGGGCGACACAGACTCGAGATATCTTCGCTGCGCCTCGGCATACAAAGTTCCGAACGCAAGTGATGATTTACCCGATCCTGAAACTCCTGTGAATACGACCAAGGCATCACGGGGAATTTCTAAGCTTACATTTTTGAGGTTATGTTGTCGCGCACCACGCACAGAAACAAATCCTGGCTGCGGCGTCTTTTTATCGTTTGGTTGTTTCATATCTAAATTTTTGGTCAACAACCCACTAAATAAAGAGTTTAAATTTTATTTTATATTAAAAATTTATTAAAAAATGGTTTTAAAGAAATGTGTAAGGAAGAGAAATGAAATTGAATCTTGAAATAATGTTTTTCTTCTGGGCGGCTTGTGGCTGTTTCATTCTTCACAGCCACAACCGGGCTATTCACTATATCTTTGCTGCTAGGACGACAATTTTTCAAAAGATTATTTCGCCATTTATTGATTACCAGAAATTGTCGGTAGCAGCAAAGGATGCCGTTTCTATCCCTGCCGCAAGACTCCGCCAATTATCAAATTTTGAATAAACATTGTAATAAAAGCATTCAAAAAACTAGTAAAATTAAAGAATATTCTAACTATCCAATTCCTTTAAAATTTTATTCACATCTTCCTCAGTAGAAGTCAGTTTGGCTTTACAAATTTTGATTAATTCGGAAGCTCTTTTTACTTTCTCCGAAAGTTGATCTACAGAAATTTCACCTTCTTCAATTTCCGAAACAATAATTTTTAATTCTTCAAAAGCTTCTGCGTAATTAGTTTTCTTTTGCATTATCTAAATTTTTTATAGTACTGATTATTTTGCCTTTGTACACTTGAGTTTCTATCTCTTGCCCCTCTTCCACTTCCGCAACATCCGTTATAGCTTTGCCATTGTGCCGCGTAATACTAAAACCTCTTTTCAGAATATTTACTGGATCCAAATTTCGTAAATTTTTTTCCAAATTGTCAAGTTGCAAAATTTCTTGCTTTGTGCTCAACTTCGACTGTATATGCAAACTATCCCGCAGTTGTTTCAATAGCACAAAATTCTGCTTTAAATCTAATGAAGCCGATTTAGAAATCCTTTCATTAAAACCTTTTAGCAAAGCCGAATTGATTTTAATCATAAACTGCGATTGCTGAATAATCACATTTGTCGAAGTAGCGATCGCATTTCGATTTCTCTGGACAATCGTATCGCTAACAGATCTAAATAACTTTACTTCCGATTGCAGTTTGGTTTTCTCGTCGCTAATCATTCGGTTCGATTTGTCGGTAATAATATCCTTTGCCCTCTGAAGCGGAACCGAAAAGTTATGAAACTTCTGAATCAGAAATTCCGCAATCTTTGTTGGTGTAATTGCATTTTGAAATGAAACCATCTCGCAAACCGTTTCATTTGTGGCGTGACCAATTCCCGTGATTACTGGAATAGGAAACATTGCAACCGCTTTTGATAATTCGTAATTGTTGTAACAAGATAATCCCACATCGCCTCCACCGCCTCGAATAATCGCAACAACATCAAAATGATCACAGACTTTTTCGATTCGCTTCAGTTGCGACATAATTCCGGTCACCGCTTTCTCGCCCTGAAGTATCGACGGAAACAAATAATGGAAAAAGGTATAACCCCAAGGATTGTGATTCAGCACCTGTGCAAAATCTACGTATCCCTTGCTCGTTGCTACCGAGATTATTGCAATTCTTTGAGGAAGCAAAGGCAATGTTCGAGTTTTATTTAGTGCAAACAATTCTTCAATTTGCAATTGCTGAATCGTGTTTTGCTTTTCTTTTTGCAAATCGCCCAACGTATAACTCGGGTCTATATCTAAAATTTGAAGGGAAATTCCATAAACAGGATCGAAACTTATTCTCGCAAGAAAAAGTATTTTGATTCCGTCTTTGAGCGGTTCTTTTAGTGTTCGTAAAAAGTTATTATTAATATTAGTAAAGTCGTCACGCCAAAGGTTCGATCTGATTTGGGCAATTATTTTCCCGTCTTTCTTTTCTATCAGTTCTGGATAGCAATGTCCCGAGTGGCTGTAATGATTGAGTTTATTCATCTCCGCTTTAACCCAAAAAGAACTTTGATATCTTTCGGATATAGTTCTCTGCACACTTTTCGAAACTTCGAGAAGTGTAAAGATTTTGCGATTATCGGTTAGTTCAAACATTTGTTATTGGTTAATAAGAGAAACTTATTTAGTTAGACGTAGAAGCGAAGTTACAATTCATAAATGAAGAATTTTCACTTCCTTTTAGATTATTTCTTCTTAATAAAGCACCCAGAAATATAGCGGATAATTTTATATTTTCAGAATATCGAATTTTTATAATTCCATCATAATCTCTCCTTATTAATAGGCAATATAATCCCAAACGAATTAAACATTAATTATTTACCGAACTTAATTTTGATAATATTTACTTAGTTGATGAACGCACTTCTTTGCTGCAATGACAGTATCGGCACGAGCGAAGCGAACTGGCCAAGCACATCCTTTGCTGCAAAATCAAAATTTAAGGAGACATTAAGCCAAGAATCCTCCTGAATAAATAATAGTTGTTGCAGCAAAGATACAGCAGATGGCCTGCATGCGGCGTCATTGCGATACCATTGACATGAATAATTTGGAATAAATTTCTTCGCAATGGAGCAACAAGCCGCCCGAAAAAAGTCCCCTAATGAAAACTAGATTCATGATTTGGGAAACTAAGCTTTTAATTATAAAATCAAAACTGAATGTTGTAAACTTTTGAAAGTTGCCAATCAATACTTTTGAAATTATAATTACAGTCATTATGGTCAAGAAATTTTATGATTACCAAGAGCGCGACATTAATTCGATTTTTGATGCTATAGAAAAGGGAACTTCGAAGAAACTTTTATATCAACTACCAACGGGCGGCGGAAAAACACTTGTATTTTCAGAAATTGCAAGACGTTTTATTTCTCAATCTAAACAAACCGTTACCATTTTGACGCATCGGAAAGAGTTGTGCAAACAAACTTCTACGACGCTGAAAAATCTGGGCGTTGCCAATAATGTGATTACAAGTACAGATCTAAATTTTACTACTGATTGCAGTTGCTACGTTGCTATGGTAGAAACGCTGAAAAATAGAATCAAGAAAAAAAAGATTAAAGTTGGAACTGTGGGCTTGGTAATTATTGATGAGGCGCATCATAATTCGTTCTCGAAACTGCTAGGAAAGTTTAAAAACGCGGTAATTATTGGAGTAACTGCAACACCTTTTAGTTCGGCCGCAGCCAAACCGATGAATCGTCACTATGATTCTGTTTTAGTAGGCGAAAGTATTTCTGATTTGATTTCCAACGGTTATCTCGCACGTCCAAAATGCCTGCAATATAATGTTGAGTTAAATACTTTAAAAACTGGTGTTCACGGCGATTTTACGGTCGGATCTTCGCATGCATTATACGGATCTGACGCAATGCAGAAACTACTTTTGACGGCTTATCAGGAAAATAGTGCGGGAAAAAAGACGTTGATTTTTAACAATGGAATTCAGACGTCGATTGCTGTTCAAGATACTTTTACTGCAGCAGGGATTCCGATTAGGCATCTCGATAATAAAACACTTCCGGATGAACGCAAGAAAATTTTAAAATGGTTTAAGCAGACCAAAGGCGCAGTTTTGACTTCTGTTTCGATTCTTACCACGGGCTTTGATGAGCCAACTGTGCAAACGGTTATCTTGAACAGAGCCACCACATCTATCACTCTGTACCACCAAATGATTGGCCGTGGAGCCAGAAAACTTCCAAATAAAAAGACATTTACTATTTTAGATTTAGGAAATAACACAGACCGTTTTGGCGCTTGGGATGCTCCTGTTGACTGGAAATTTGCTTTTGAAAATCCTGAAGCTTTTGCTCAACAATTGCAAGTTAGTTCTTCGGCTGCAAGTTCATCTGCAATATCGCACGGCCTAAGTGCTGAGCTAAGAGCCAAATTTCCGAATACTTTAGAACAGACATTTGATATTGAAAGCCACTTTCAAGAAACGATTGATTTGGATAAAAAGAGCAAAACAGTAATTCAAGACTCAATTCGACAGCATACCAAAATGTGTCTTGAAAATGCCAAAACTTTATCTGAAGCTTTAAGTCTCGCTGACGCTTTGCTACCCGAAATTGAATGGCGTGTGAAGCAGTATGTCAAATGCTTAGATAATGCGAGTAAAAGTTATAAAGCCTGGCTTTTGGAGGATTATCAGAATAGGTTGAAGATTATGGTGCGGAGGTTGTGGAATTAAGAAAAATTTTTTAGGGCTGTTATACTGGATTTTTAATAAACATTTTGCATTATAGATCAATATATTAAGATTCTTATCCGTCGAGAAATCCACCCCGCCCTGCGGGCACCCCTCCGGCGGAGGGGAATGTTTTGCGACAATTTATTCGTGTTAATCCCTGATGTTGGATACTTTTTGACCCCGCTCCAACTTCCCCTCTTTTCAAGAAGAATGCCCAATGCACGGGGTGCTGAGCTAGTACTATCAGTTCTACAAATCTAAAATACCACAAAAAAAACTCAAATAAATTAGCTTAGGTAATAACTAATTGGATTTTTTTTAATCTTAGAATAAGAAGTAACCAACAGAAATTTGAAATACACCATTTCTGTTTTTATCTGTAATTTCTGCTTTTCTAATATCAGAAAGTCCCAAATTATATCGAGCACTAAAATTAAGTCCGTTCTCTAGTTTATAACCTAAGCCAAAATTTACCCCAAGATCAACATATTTAAAGCATATTTTATATCTATATCTTCATTTTTTGCCGAAAGTAAAAAACCTATTTATGGTCCCGCTTCAAAACTAAGTCCTTTTGCAACATAATATTTTCCCTTTAACGGAACGTTTAAATAATTTAGAGCAAGAGTCGAATTTTTTCCTAAACTAAATCCTTGACCAGAAAACATTACCTCAGGTTGAAAAGAAAATTTTTCTGAAATTGGAATTTTGAAACTAACCCAAAATTAAAAGCGGTTACATAGTCAGCGTGATCTGAATTATCTCCAGTAATAGTCGCAAAGTTCAAACCTCCTTTCGCTCCAATTTGAATTTCTTGCGCATTCACATTCAAAAATCCCAAAAATTGCTAATAATGTTGCTAGTAAAACCTTTTTCATATTTTAAAAATTTAAATTATGTAGAGCAAATCAAAGCATTTATTTTGTACACCACCTTTTTAGTCTTTTTCCACCCTATCCTATTTTATTAATGACGTCTATATCCTAATTAACACTAATCTTTTCGGCGAGTCTTTCTGCTAAATCTTCAATATCTTCTTTACGCGCTAATTGTTTTACCCAATTCTGAGGAATATAATTAAAACCATAAAGTAGACCCGCAAGACCACCTGTTACCGCAGCGCTTGTATCGGTATCCTCACCTAGATTTACAGCTTTTAAAGTAGCATCTCTGTAATTGTCTGTTACAAGTATACACCAAATACTTGCTTCAAGTGTATGAAGAACATACCCACTACTGGAAATACTTTCTTGACTTAATTCAAAAATGTTGCTTTCTAAAAGTCTATTAAACAACAAAATTTCGTCAGGTTTTATTGAAAGAGATTTTAAATATTCGGCAACTTCCAATTGTAGCTTTTTATAAATTTCAAATTTATCCATCCCTAGAATAATAAGTCTTGCAAATTCAAGATAGTAAAAGCACGCAATAATAGACCGAATATGTCCGTGTGTGATTGAAGAAACTTGCTTTGTAATCTGATATCGTTCAGAAATTGGTTTATCGATCATGTAAAAGACTAATGGCAGAATTCTCATCAAAGATCCATTTCCGTTTGAAGAAACATCCACTCCTCCTGCTAAATCGGCTTGTACTCCACTTGTAAGTCGGTCAATCGCTTCTTTTGTTGCAATTCCAACATCAAAGACATTTCCTCTTGCTGTCCAATAATTTTCAAAGTACCACTTTATAAAATTTCGTGCAATAATATCCATATCAAATCCTTCTGTTAAAGCTTCGGCAAGACAGAAAGTTAAGGAACTATCGTCGGAAAAAGTTCCTGCCGGCAAATTATAAGTTCCATATCCAATCATATCTGTGATAGGATTCTGTCTTATTGTTTCTCTACTTTTAAACTCCGCCGGAACACCGAGCGCGTCGCCAGTTGCAACTCCAAATAACGCCGACTTAATATTATTTTTTAGATCTTTCATAGGTGGTAGGTAAAGAGGAAATATTCGATAGTTCCTTTAGTGCAGATTTTATCAAGGTTTAATTTCAATTGGAGTTCCAACTTTTACAGCGTAATAAAGTTCATCAACTTCTTGGTCCGTAAGTGCAATGCAACCCAACGTCCAGTCAGACCATCGATGAAGTTTACTTATATATCCTGTTTTGTTTCGCAGTCCGTGTATTTTAATATCACCGCCTGCAGGTTTACCTATTCGTCTTGCATTTTCAATATCTTCTTTGTTGGGATAAGAAACTCCAAGATTTTTATGGTAACCGCTATTTGGATTTTTGTCGTTTATGATATA
>JBBSQV010000101.1:0-9249 GCA_038243675.1 Flavobacteriales bacterium | reverse complement strand
TTTGAAGTGTAACGGGCTGAAAGACAAGGGTTTTGCATCCTTAAAGATACAAAATCACAAGATTTAAAACAAGCTTAATGTATTGATTGTCAGCATTTTAATCACTTATTTGTCAACAAAAAGATGTGTATAAAGATTAGCCTTCGGAGGGGGCTGGGGGGAGAATAAATCTTATCCTATATAATACCAAGAATACTACCATAATTATTTAAGTTTGAGGAGCTTTAAATCAAATTATGAAAAATCTATACCTACTATCCTTATTATTCTCGACCATTTTTGGATTTTCGCAAGAATCGAAGTCCGTACTTTTTATAGGAAACTCTTACACAGCAGTCAATAATTTACCCGAAATGATTAAGCTCGCAGCGATTTCTGCAGGAGATGAATTGATTTTCGATGCCAATATTCCTGGCGGAACCACTTTTCAGCAACATAGTACAAATGCTCAAACGTTATCCAAAATCAACTCCAAAGCTTGGGATTATGTGGTTTTGCAAGAGCAAAGTCAGTTGCCATCTTTTCCCGACAATCAGGTTGAAACATCAGTTTATCCGTATGCGACGGCTCTAAATAATCAGATTTTGGCAAATAATTCTTGCACCGAAACCTTGTTTTATATGACTTGGGGACGCAAAAATGGCGATGCTCAAAACTGCCCAATGTGGCCACCAATCTGCACTTATTTTGGAATGGACGATTTGCTAGCACAGCGTTATCTGCAAATGGCAACCGATAATAATGCCGAAGTTTCGCCTGTTGGTGCGGTTTGGCGTCAAATAATCACTCAAAATCCAAGCTTAGAATTGTATAGCAGCGACGAAAGTCACCCGTCACTCTTGGGTTCGTATGCGGCGGCACTTTGCTTTTACACTACTATTTTTAGAAAATCAGCAGATGAAGTTTTGTACACCGCAAATCTTCCTGGAGATCAGGTTGCGATCGTGAAAGCTGCCGTTAATCAGGTAGTTTTCGCCAACTTTCCGCAATGGTTTATCGGCAAATATGATGCTTCGGCGGATTTCGAAATTACTGGCGATGATACTACTTTGACTTTCACAGCCGAAATTCAGGATGGAGCGACTTATAGTTGGGATTTTGGCGATGGAAGTTCGGCTCAAGGAGTTGCTGCCACTCATACATTTGCAGCCGCCACGTATTCAATTTCACTTACCGTTACGTTGTGTGGAAAATCAGAAACTACTACTCAAATGGTTACTGTATCGGCATTGTCCAATAATGATTTGAAGAATACAAACTTTAAAATTTACCCAAATCCTGCGACTACAATCTTGAATATCACTACCAAATCTGGAGTTGCAGTTAAAACGGCAATTTATGATATGTTGGGCAGAAAGTGCAATATAACTTCGAATGATGCACAGTCTCTCGATATTTCGGCGTTGGAGTCAGGAAGTTATCTGATCGTGATTTCGCAAGAATCGAATACAGAAAAGCATATATTTATTAAGAAATAAGATTTTGTTTTTGGTCTGCGAAAAATTCATCAAAACAAGCTTCTTTATTTTGTCTTAATTTTGAAAAGGTTACAGCTTTCATAATAAAATATTGTACGTTGTAACCTGTAATGATCGTATTACATTATGTAAGCTTTGTAACTTTACATTTATGTTTACGCGCTTTAAAAATTATCAAAATATCATTTGCTATTAAAGTGCTGAAATCCATTTTTACAGTATCAACTGTTTTCCAATTAACAAAACCACATTCCTTTGCAAAAATCCCTATTTTTGTAAACTGTCATTTATGGCATAATCAATTAAAGACTCAACAACAAAATAAAGTATAGATGAAAGCATACGTTTTTCCCGGACAGGGAGCACAATTTACAGGAATGGGAAAAGATTTATATGATAATTCTCCTCTGGCGAAAGAACTTTTTGAAAAGGCAAACGAAATTTTAGGCTTTAGAATTACCGACATTATGTTTGAAGGAACTGCAGATCAACTGAAAGAAACAAAAGTTACTCAACCTGCAATTTTCTTACATTCGGTAATTCTTGCCAAAACACTTGGTAGTGATTTTGCACCGGATATGGTTGCAGGTCATTCTTTGGGTGAATTTTCGGCTCTCGTTGCAAACAGAAGTTTATCTTTTGAAGATGGACTTAGACTTGTATCGAAACGTGCGCTTGCAATGCAAAAAGCTTGCGAAGCAAAACCATCTACAATGGCTGCAGTTTTAGGTCTTGATGATAAAATTGTTGAAGATGTTTGTGCTTCAATTGATGGTGTTGTGGTTGCGGCGAATTACAATTGTCCTGGACAACTGGTAATTTCAGGCGAAACTACTGCAGTTGAAAAAACTTGCGAAGCGATGAAAGTGGCTGGTGCAAAACGCGCACTTCTGCTTCCTGTTGGTGGTGGTTTCCACTCTCCAATGATGGAGCCTGCACGTGAAGAACTTGCGGCAGCGATTGAAGCTACTACTTTTTCGCAAGGATCTTGCCCTGTTTACCAAAACGTAACGGCAACTTCAGTAACGGATGCAGCTGAAATCAAGAAAAATCTTATCACTCAATTGACTGCGCCTGTACGATGGACTCAATCTGTACAGCAAATGATTGCGGATGGTGCAGACTTATTTATCGAAGTTGGTCCTGGAAATGTTCTTCAGGGTCTTGTAAAGAAAATTAATAAGGAAGTTAACACGGCATCTGCAACTGCTTAAACTCTTACATTTTTATAAAACAAAAACGCCTGCTATAAGAAATAACAGGCGTTTTTTATATTTATAAAATTTGGATTTAAGAGCGAATTTTCTGTTCCCATTTCCAAGCACTAGCCAAACCATCTTCTAAGGTTGATAGTGCTTTCCAACCTAATTCGGAATTTGCTTTGTCGGTATTAGCGTAAGCCGAAGTGATATCACCTTCTCTTCTATTCACGATTTTGTATGGGAGTTTTTTACCGCTAACTTTTTCGAAAGTTTGGATCACTTCAAGAACTGTGCTCCCAGTTCCCGTACCGACATTAAAAGTTTCTACTTTTTCTTTATTTTTATGTTGCAATAATCTTTTCATCGCGGCAACGTGCGCTTTGGCCAGATCGACCACGTGAATATAATCTCGCACGCACGTTCCATCAGATGTAGGATAATTATCTCCATAAACAGAAAGTTCTTGACGCATTCCGATTCCGGTTTGAGTGATAAACGGAACTAAATTTTGTGGAACTCCAATCGGCAATTCGCCAATATGTGCTGTGGGATGCGCTCCAATCGGATTAAAATATCGAAGTAAAATTGCATTGATATTTGAAACTCTAGCAACATCAGTAATTATTTCTTCGCCTATTTGCTTGGTATTTCCGTAAGGAGACATCGCAGTTTGAATGGAGGCATTTTCGGTAATGGGCATCTTTTCTGCTTGTCCATAAACTGTACAAGAAGAACTAAAAATGAAATGTGCTTCTGGTTTTTTCTGCAATTCTTGCAAAACGTAAACCAGCGTATTGATGTTGTTCTCGTAGTAAAGCAAAGGATCTTCTACGCTCTCTCCTACTGCTTTTGAAGCAGCAAAATGAATAACGGCAGAAACATCTGAATGCTTTTTAAAGAATTGTTGCACACTTTGTTTTTCTCTTAAATCCATCTCTTCAAAGATTGGATTGATCGAAGTAATTGCTTCAATACCTTCTAAAACTTCTCGGGATGAATTGGAAAGATTGTCTATGATTACGACTTCGAAACCTTCATTTTGAAGCTCGACGACTGTATGTGATCCGATGAATCCTAAACCTCCTGTAACAACTATTTTCATATATGGTTGAATTGAAAGACGAAACTCCTAGCCCTGATGGAAACGGCATCCTTTTTCTTTTTTTCTTAGAAAAAAGAAAAAGATACAGTGGACAGCAGGATAAAGCTCCTAAAAATTATTTGAAAAATTCTAAAATGCTATCGCAAATATAGCCAATTTGATTGTCTAATAATTCCGTGTGCATAGGTAGCGAAATCACTTCTTTGACCAATTGATTGGTAACTGGGAAGTCTGATTCGTTGTAATTTGGACTGCTATATGCCTTTTGAGAATGCAAGGGAATTGGGTAGTAAATCGCGCACGGAATGTCTTTTGACATCAAATGTTGCATCAAAGCATTGCGGTCTGCATCGATAATCCTGAGTGTATATTGGTGAAAAACGTGGCTGTCTTTCTCGCCTTTTATTATAGGAGTGATGATGTTTTTATGGTTGGCAAGCGCTTGACTGTACTTTGCCGCCGCCTCTTGTCGAGTACTACAATATTGATCAAGAAGTGGCAATTTTACATTTAAAACTGCTGCCTGAACGCTGTCCAAACGTGAGTTTACACCTACAACATCATGATGGTAACGCTCGTACATTCCGTGGTTTACAATTCCGCGAAGTTTGTGCGCTAGAGCATCATCATTCGTGAAAATTGCACCTCCATCGCCGTAGCAACCAAGATTTTTTGAAGGAAAAAATGAGGTTGAAGCCACGTGACCAATAGCGCCCGTTTTAATTCTTGTGCCGTTGTCAAAAGTATAATTTGCACCTATTGCCTGCGCATTATCTTCGATTACGTATAAATTATGCTCTTTTGCAAGTTGCATAATCGCTTCCATATTTGCCGATTGACCAAAAAGGTGCACCGGAACAATCGCTTTAGTTTTTGGTGTAATTGCTTTTTTTATCGCCTCAACAGAGATATTAAAAGTGTCTCCGTCTACATCTACTAGGACTGGAGTGAGTTGCAAAAGTGCAATAACCTCAACGGTTGCCGCAAAGGTAAAGTCGGCGGTGATTACCTCGTCGCCAGGTTTTAAGTCAAGACCCATCATCGCAATTTGCAACGCATCAGTTCCATTTGCGCAAGGAATTACGTGTTTTACCTCCAGATAATTTTCAAGATTTTTCTGAAAACTCTGTACCTGCGGGCCATTTATATAAGTATTGGAATCTAAAACTTCTTGAATAGAAGTGTTTACTGCGTCTTTAATTTTATTGTACTGACCTTTAAGGTCTACCATCTGAATTTTTTCCATAGTCAAGATAATTGCGTCGCTCTAAGTAATATTGATAAAAAAGAAACAGTGCAAAATTACGATATAATTGACGGACAGCAATAGAAATTCTGAAAACTGACGTATTTTAGCCCTACAATCTTCCGTTTATGTTTTTCCTTTATAATCTTCTTATTCAATTGTCCGCAGGAATTGTTCAGCTTCTGTCTTTTTTTAATCCGAAAATGGCTCTTTTTGTAAATGGTCGCAGGGATGTTTTTGATGTATTGCAGGCTTCAATTTCGTTGATTGATAAGACAATTTGGTTTCACGCTGCATCTTTGGGAGAATACGAGCAGGGTTTGCCAGTAATGGAAATGGTCAAACAGAAATATCCAAACCATAAAATTGTCCTTACCTTCTTCTCGCCCTCTGGATATGAAGTTCGAAAAAATAATTCGAATGCCGATGTCACCGTTTATTTGCCGCTCGACACTGATGAAAATGCAAAGCAATTTTTGGATTTAGTCCATCCTGAAATCGTTTTTATTATTAAATATGAATACTGGCCAAACTACTTGAAACAGCTTAGAAAAAGAAAAATAGCGACTTACTTAATTTCAGGAATTTTTCGGGAGAACCAGGTCTTTTTCAAATGGTACGGCGGTTTTTACAGAGAAGCTGTAAAAACTTTTAAGCACTTTTTTGTTCAAAACGAAAAGTCAAAAAAGCTGTTAGAAACATTAGACTACTCCAATATCACGGTTTCTGGCGACACTCGTTTTGATAGAGTCGCGGGAATTTTGGAAAGAGACAATCAATTAGATTTTGTTTCGAACTTTAAAGCGGACAGTCAATTGATTGTTGTAGGAAGTTCGTGGCCGAAGGACGAGGAAAACCTTTTAGACTTTATAAATAATGCTCCGGGTTTCGCCAAATTTATAATCGCTCCGCACAATATAAAGGAAGATCAGATTTTGGCTTTCGCCGAAAGAATAAAGGTTTCAACGATGTTGTATTCAAAAATGGACACTGTTGATCTTTCGAACTACAAAGTTTTAATTGTCGATATGGTTGGACTTCTAACAAAAATTTATAGCTATGCCGATATTGCTTACGTGGGCGGTGGTTTTGGAAATCCGGGTATTCATAATATTTTAGAGCCAGCCACTTTCGGAATTCCTATTGTGATTGGTCCAAACTACAGCCATTTTGCGGAAGCAGTAGAAATGATTGAAATCGATGCAGCAATATCAGTTAAGGATGCTGCTGAATTACAGGGCACTTTGAATGATCTTTTAAATAACCTAGAACTTCAGAAAACACTAGGAGATAAAGCTTCACAATATGTTCAGGAAAATAAAGGAGCGACAGATACAATTTCTAAATACTTATCAAAATGACCGTTTTTAAAGCAATAAATTTCAATGACCTTCCAACAATTGTAGCTTTGATGGCAGATTTCTATGCAATCGATGGTTATCCTATTGACATAGAACTTTCGACAGAGAATTTTAAATATTTTATAAATAAACCTGATTTAGGTCGCGCTTGGCTAATTTACGAAGACGAAGAAATTGTGGGATATGTAATGATTGTCTTTATGTTCAGTTTTGAATATGGGGGTACGATTGCATTTCTCGACGAATTATACCTCACAGAAAGTGCTCGTGGCAAAGGTGTGGGCAAGAAAGCTGTACTATTCGTTCAAGAACAAGCTCAAAAACTTGCGTTAAAGTTGCTGTATTTGGAGATCGAACAGCACAATGCAACTGCACAAAAATTGTATCTTGCGGCGGGATTTGAGCAGCATAACCGAAATATTATGCGTTTTAAAATAAATTAATTATCAATTATTAAATTACTCACTATGAAATTTTTAAGGTTATTCCTTTTATTATTTGTCATATCGACACAGGCACAGCAAGGAGGAATGTGGGTTCCATCTCTGCTAAAAGGTATGAATGAAGCCGAAATGAAGAGTTTGGGTATGAAAATATCTGCTTCTGATATTTATGACGCCAACAAACCGGGAATTAAAGATGCCGTTCCTCACTTTAATGGTGGATGTACTGCCGAAATGATTTCGCCGAAAGGCTTATTGCTTACCAACCACCATTGCGGATATTCGCAAATTCAGTCTCATTCATCGGTTGAGCACGATTATCTTACAGAAGGTTTTTGGGCAATGAGCTTGGAGGAAGAACTTCCAAATCCTGGTGTTGATGTAACTTTTGTCATTAAAATTGAAGATGTAACTACGCAAGTTCTTGCGGGAACAGAAAATCTTACAACGGAAGCTGATAAACAAAAAAGAATTGAAAATAACATTTCTATTCTTTCTCGTGATTTTCCAAAAGAGAAATGGCAATCTGCAAAAATCAAAAACTTCTTTGACGGTAATCAATACCTTCTTTTTGTAACAGAAACTTTTGATGACGTTCGTCTTGTAGGTGCGCCACCAACCTCAATTGGTAAATTTGGATCTGATACTGACAACTGGGTTTGGCCACGTCATACGGGAGATTTCTCTTTGTTTAGAGTCTATGCAGACAAAAATAATCGTCCCGCAAAATATTCAAAAGACAATATTCCGTACACACCAAAGCACTTCCTACCGATCGCTATTGACGGATTCAAGAAAGACGACTTTACAATGGTTGTAGGTTATCCTGGACGTACTCAAGAATATCTTCCTGCAGTTGCCATCGAGCAAATTTTGAATGATTTAAATCCAGCTAAAATTGAAGTTCGTGATGCAGCACTTAAAGTTGTAGACGGATATATGCGTAAAGATCAAGCGATCAAAATTCAATATGCTTCAAAATATGCAAGCATCGCCAACTACTACAAAAAATGGATTGGAGAAAGCAAAGGACTTAAAAAATCAAATGCTGTAGCAGTTAAAAAAGCAGAGGAAAAAGAATTTTTACAAAAAGTAAAAAAAGCTAAAAAGCAAGCTGAGTATGGAAACATCTTGTCTGACTTTGACAAAACGTATGCAGAAATTGCTCCTTATGCTCTAAGTAGAGATTACTTTACAGAAGTGTTCTTGCGCAACATTGGTCTTACAGAAACAGCTTTTAAAGTATATCAGTTGGAAAGAATATTAGCGGATAAAGGTGAACAATCTTTCAATGACAGAAAACAAAACTTAATTGATGGAATGGGCGCATTCTATAAAAATTATAGTAAAACGGTAGATGAAAAAGTTTTTGAGCAACTAATTGCAATCTACTCAACTCAATCTCCTCAACAATTTGTACCTACCTCATTGAAAAACATCAACGCTAGTGAACTATCGAAAAATGTTTACGCAAAGACGAAATTGGGATCTTACGAAGGACTGAAAGAACTTCTTACTGGAGATGCTAAAACTGTATTGGCAAAAATGAAAAAAGATCCAGCAGTTGCTTTAGTAAAAGAAGTTGCAGACAAATATTTTGCAGAAGTAGCGCCAAAATTTGAAGAATTAGATCTTCAGAATATCGCAACTCAAAGAACTTATATGAAAGCATTGCTTGAAATGAATCCTAAAGCAAGAATTTTTCCTGATGCCAATAGTACTTTGAGAGTTACCTACGGTAAAGTTCAAGGGTACGAGCCTGTTGACGCTGTGTATTATGAGCCGGTAACATATTTAGAAGGTGTAATGGAAAAATACATCCCTGGAGATTATGAATTTGATGTTCCAGCAAAATTAATCGACTTGTACAACAAGAAAGATTACGGTCCTTATGCTGAAAACGGAAAGCTTCCTATCAACTTTATTGCGACCAACCATACAACCGGTGGAAACTCTGGAAGCCCGGCAATTGATGCTAGAGGAAACTTAATAGGTCTGAATTTCGACCGTGTTTGGGAAGGAACGATGAGTGATATTTATTATGACCCTGCGATTTGTAGAAACATTATGGTCGACATAAGATATGTATTGTTTATTATTGACAAATACGCAAACGCTAAGCACCTCATAAACGAAATGAAAATCGTTAAAGCCAAGAAATAGTCCCAAAATTGGGCATTGTTTTAAAGTACTGGCGCTCAGTTAACAGCAGAGATAATTAAGGGTATTTTTAAGATTAAAAAAAAAATAAAAAATAAGTTCAAAAATAAATTTAGATACCAAATATTGTATATCTTTGCCCCGAATTAATAATTAACCTTTTATAAATAATTAAGATGAAAAAAGTATTTTTAAGCTTCGCAGTAGTTGCAATGATGGCAGTAGTATCTTGTAAAGATGCAAATTCTGAAACTCCA
>JBBSQV010000100.1:0-9553 GCA_038243675.1 Flavobacteriales bacterium | reverse complement strand
TTTGTGTGTTTTGATGCAAATATACATCTTTTGAGTTTTCTCTAAAAAAAAATTGCGCCAATTAAGGCGCAATTCTTTAGTCTCTTTTCGGACTATTTTTCTTATCTCTCTTTTCCTCTTTTTTTTCCTTAGCGGTTTTTAAAGGTTCTTTTTTTTCGGTCTTCTTTGCGTCTTGACTCTTTGCCATGATAGTTAGTTTTTTGGTTTCTGATTTCTGATTCTAAATCGTTATGCTTAAGTAAAAGTAGGATATTTATATCTCAAAAAAAATTATAGATAGAACTTTACTTATTAAGATAGATTTTAAAAAAAAATCTCCCCACAAATAAATGCAGGGAGATTCTTTAAAAAATTTATTGGGTTAAATTATACTATAACCCAAGCGCCAGAAGTTACAAGTGCTTCAGCTTTTTTGTATTTCATCGTTTCCGTTTTACCGCTGATTACGTGCTTGATTGTGACAGTATCATTTCTGTTAATTTTCGGCATTTCTCTAGTGATAGTTTCAGTAACCTGACGTTGTTGCATTTGTCCTGCTTCTCTATTTTCAGATGCAGTATTGATTTCAGTAGGAGCATCAAGATCATCTTTCGATGTTTGATAATCTTCATTAATTTCTACATCAATAGCTTCTGTAATTTGGGGAGCATTTTGTTGAGGTATATCACCTTTAAATAAGAATGAAATTACCTCTTTGTTTACACCATCAAGCATTTTTCTGAAAAGATTAAACGCTTCAAATTTGTAAATCAGCAATGGATCTTTTTGTTCATGTACCGCAAGTTGAACTGACTGTTTAAGTTCGTCCATTTTACGTAAGTGTTTTTTCCAAGCTTCATCAACAATTGCCAATGTGATATTTTTTTCAAAATCAGCAAGTAATTGCTTTCCTTCAGAATCATAAGCTTTCTTAAGATCGGTAACAACATTCAACGATTTTACGCCATCCGAAAATGGAACAACGATACGCTCGAATTGATTGTTTTGCTCTTCGTACACATTTTTGATAATTGGGAAAGCCTCTCTCGCAGAACGAGCCGTTTTCTCAATATAGTACTTCTGAGCTTCTTTATATATTTTTCCAGTAATGGCATCTGCGGTCATACTGTTGAATTCACTTTCTGTAACAGGAGACGTAATTGAGAAATAACGAACTAATTCAAATTCAAAATTCTTGAAATCAGAATTCGTTTTGTTTTCAGTTGCAACAACTTCGCAAGTGTCATACAACATATTTGCAATGTCAAGCTTAAGACGCTCTCCGTGCAGTGCGTGACGACGACGTTTGTAGATTACCTCACGTTGTGCATTCATAACATCATCATATTCTAGCAAACGCTTACGAACACCGTAGTTATTTTCTTCAACTTTCTTTTGAGCTCTTTCAATAGATTTAGTCATCATTGAGTGCTGAATTACTTCGCCCTCTTTCAATCCCATTCTGTCCATTACTTTCGCAACTCTTTCAGAACCAAACAAACGCATCAAGTTATCTTCTAGAGAAACGTAGAATTGTGAACTTCCTGGATCTCCCTGACGTCCTGCACGACCACGCAACTGTCTGTCAACACGACGAGAATCATGACGCTCTGTACCAACAATTGCAAGTCCACCAGCAGCTTTCACTTCTTTAGATAATTTAATATCCGTTCCACGACCAGCCATATTCGTTGCAATGGTTACAACGCCAGGTTTTCCAGCTTCCTCAACAATCTGCGCTTCTTGCTTGTGCATTTTGGCGTTCAATACATTGTGGGGAATATTTCTCATTTTCAGCATTCGGCTTAGTAATTCAGAAATCTCAACAGAGGTTGTACCGATTAGTACCGGTCTTCCTGCTAATGATAATTGAGTTACATCTTCGATTACTGCGTTAAATTTTTCACGAGTTGTTTTGTAGATCAAATCTTCCTTATCCAAACGAGCCATCGGTCTGTTTGTTGGAATTTCTACAACATCAAGTTTGTAAATCTGCCAAAGTTCTCCAGCTTCTGTTACGGCGGTACCAGTCATTCCTGACAGTTTCTTGTACATTCTAAAGTAGTTTTGAAGTGTAACTGTAGCAAAAGTTTGAGTAGCTGCTTCAATTTTTACATTCTCTTTAGCTTCAATCGCTTGGTGTAATCCGTCAGAATAACGACGTCCATCCATAATACGACCGGTTTGTTCATCGACAATCATTACTTTATTGTCCATGATTACATATTCTACATCTTTTTCAAAAAGGCTATACGCTTTTAGAAGTTGTGTTAGAGTATGAATACGCTCACTTTTGATACTAAAGTCTTGGAAAAGTTTTTCTTTCTCTTCCGCTTCCGCATCTTTATCAAGTTTTTTCTTCTCAATATTGGCAATCTCAGTACCGATATCTGGAAGAATAAAGAATGACGAATCTGTATCCTTTGAAAGATATTCTACGCCATTATCCGATAACTCAACTTGATTATTTTTTTCTGTAATTACAAAATAAAGAGCGTCATCCACTAAGTGCATGTCGCGGTTATTATCTTGCATATAATGATTTTCGGTTTTCTGGAGCAATTGTTTAATTCCTTCTTCACTCAAAAATTTTATCAGCGCTTTGTTTCTAGGCAAACTTCTGTAAGCTCTCAAAAGATTAAATCCACCGTCTTTAGTGTTTCCTTCTTTTATTAATTTTTTAGCTTCTGTCAAGAATCCGTTTGCAAGCTGTCTTTGCATAGTGACAAGATTTTCAATTTTTGGCTTAAGCTCCATAAATTCATGTCTGTCACCTTGTGGTACCGGGCCAGAAATAATTAATGGTGTTCTCGCATCATCAATTAATACTGAATCGACCTCATCGACAATAGCATAATTGTGCTTCTTCTGAACCAGATCACCAGGAGAATGCGCCATATTATCTCTCAAATAATCGAAACCAAATTCGTTATTTGTACCGTAAGTAATATCTGCTTCATACGCTTTTTTACGAGATTCAGAGTTTGGCTGATGATTGTCGATACAATCTACAGTCATTCCGTGAAATTCAAAAAGTGGTGCTTTCCAAGTACTATCACGTTTTGCTAAGTAGTCATTCACAGTTACAAGGTGAACTCCATTTCCCGTCAAGGCATTTAGATAGAGTGGAAGAGTAGCAACAAGTGTTTTTCCCTCTCCCGTCTGCATCTCTGCAATTTTACCAGAGTGTAATACCACACCACCAATAAGCTGGACATCATAATGAATCATATCCCAAGTGATTTCTTTTCCGGCAGCATTCCATGAATTTGCCCAAACAGTCTCATCACCTTCAAGGGTAATATATTTTTTGTCAGCTGCAAGTTCGCGGTCTTTTGCAGTAGAAGTAACTCTAATTTCGTTGTTTTCTTTAAAACGTCTAGCTGTTTCTTTTACAACCGCAAAAGCTTCAGGAAGCAATTCAGTAAGAGTTTTTTCAGATATTTCGTAAGCTTCTTTTTCGAGAGCGTCAATAGCTTCGTAAAGTTCTTCACGTTGATCAATATCCTCAATTTTTTCTACATCTGTTTTTAGAGAAGCAATTTTCTCGTCTTTATCAAGACGAGCCTGTTTGATTCTATCTTTAAAGTAGACAGTCTTCTCTCTAAGTTCGTCATTAGACAAAGCCATTAATCCGGCTTCGTAAGAGCGTACTTTAGCTACTGTCGCTTGAAGAGCTTTAACATCTTTCTGAGATTTGTTTCCCACAAAGGTGTTTAAAATGCTATTAATGAAGTTCATATTTTAGTGAATTTCTAAATTTATAAAAGTGGTTCGTATAAAATCCAAAAAAAGTCTCAATAGAGACTTTTTTGTTTTTTCAGTTTAATATTCGTCCTCGTTCCAAAGATAATCTTCGTCAGTTGGATAATCAGGCCAAATTTCTTCCATTGATTCGTAAATTTCACCTTCGTCTTCGATAGATTGTAAATTTTCTACAACTTCTAATGGGGCTCCAGCTCGTATAGCGTAATCAATAAGTTCGTCTTTGGTGGCAGGCCATGGCGCATCACTTAAATAGGATGCTAATTCTAATGTCCAGTACATCTTTATAGTAATTTTTTGTTTATGCAAAAATAATTTTTATACTGAGACTGTCAACCTTATTTTGACTTATTTTAAAAAAAGATAAGAACGTGGCTGTTAGCAAGCGTCTAGAGATAAAAGGTTTGTTAAAATCTGTTCTAAAAACAGCTCTTAGCATTAATATTTCTCAGGAATCCATTGAACTTCGCTTACATTTAGGTCTAAAGACAACTTTCGTGCCAACACAAAGAGATAGTCAGATAGTCTGTTCAAATATTTAATGACAAACTCATCTATAGGGTCGAGGTTGTCTAAATGTACCGCAAGACGTTCGGCACGGCGACAAACGCAACGAGATATATGACATGTTGACACAGTTTTATGACCTCCAGGAAGTACAAAGTGTGTCATCTGCGGAAGCTCCATTTCCATTTCATCTATCTGATTTTCTAGAAATAAAAGATCATCTTCGGAAATTTTAGGAATGTTTAAACGTTCTTTCCCATTTTTTAAAAATTCTTTCTCTGGTGGTGTTGCCAGAATGGCACCTACCGTAAAAAGTTTGTTCTGAATTTTAATCAGAACATCTTTATATTTTTGATCCATTTCGCAGTCGCGAAGCAAACCTAAATTTGAATTTAATTCATCTACAGTTCCGTAGCTTTCTATTCTTATATGATTTTTTGGAACTCGAAGTCCCCCGAAAAGTGCTGTAGTTCCTTTGTCACCAGTTTTAGTATATACTTTCATTTCTCCTATTTTCTAAATTTTGTTATTGTATCAGTTTCAATCATTCCGTCACGAAGTCGTATTACTCTATGTGCATACTCGGCGATTTCTTCTTCGTGGGTTACTAATATTACTGTGTTTCCATTTCCGTGAATCTCGTCAAACAGTGCCATAATCTCCAAGGATGTTTTACTGTCAAGATTTCCTGTCGGCTCATCCGCTAGGATAATCGATGGCTTGTTGACTAACGCACGTGCAATTGCAACACGTTGCCGCTGTCCGCCTGACAACTGATTTGGTTCGTGATCCATTCTGTCAGACAGATTAACTTGAGTCAATACTTCACTAGCACGAGCTCTTCTATCGGTTTTGCTATATCCAGCATATATCATCGGAAGTGCCACATTGTCCAAGGCCGTTGTTCGAGGCAACAAATTAAAAGTTTGAAAAACAAATCCTATTTCTTTATTCCGAATTCCAGCTAGTTCATCGTCCTGCATCTTGTTTACCTGCTTGCCGTTCATAATGTATTCCCCCGATGTTGGAGTATCAAGACAACCCAGCAAGTTCATCAATGTGGATTTTCCTGACCCTGAAGGCCCCATAAGTGCCACATACTCACCCTTTTTAATTTCGAGGTCTATACCTTTTAATACATAAACTATTTCTTCGCCCAAGACAAAGTTTCGTTTTAGATCTGTAATCTTTATTAATGTTTCCTCCATATAACTATAAAAGTAAGATTTTTAAATAAGAATGAGATGCAAATGTAGTAATAAGAATTTCTATTTTTGTAGGTATTGTTGTATGATTTCTTAGCATTTAACTTAAAATACTCTTAAAATAGTAATTTTAGTTTTAAATATTGTCGGACAAATCATACTTTCGATGTATAATTTTAACAAAACAAAAACTATGAAAACCAACCAAATTTTATTAGGAACAGCAATTTTAGCGCTAGGATTTACTTCTTGCAAGAACAACGATGACGAAATGAGAGTAAAACGAGTAGACACTTATACGGTGTATGTTGACTCTATAGGAAACGTTGCTGCTGCAGATGCAAAAAATAACTGGGCTGCTATTGATGCAGAGTATGATAGACGTGTTATGGATGCTGATTCAGCAATTGGAGAGATGAGCGACAAGACTGCGGCTCAAGAAAGACTAGATGCTAGTAAAGCACGCTACCAAACGCTGAAAGACAAGTACAATGCGGAACTTGAAGCTGAAAAACAAGCAATGAATGACCCTCAAGTTAAGTTTAGAGATAGCTTCTTCGGAGCTGGAAAACTTGGAAAAGATATGAATTTTGACTGGGTAAATAAAGATAACATCTTAACCGTATTTAATGACTTCAATAATACATTTGAAGCTAATAAAGACAGTTACTCAAGAGAAGATATGGATATGGTAAAAGCTATTTACGAAGGTTTAGGCGCTCGTAAAAATACTGTTGAAAAAGAAGGTTTGACTACTGCAGACAATTTGAAAATTGCTGAACTTAAATTGAAACTTGCACCAAAAATGAAACTTGCTAGAATGGGAGCTAAAGCAGAAGAAACTGCAGAAGCTAAAAAATAATTAGATTTCTATAGATTAACTAAACCGTCTCAATCGAGGCGGTTTTTTTATGTTCTAATCACAAAATGCTGTTTGACTTGTTCTTGTCTAAAAAATACGAATCCCCATTGAAAAGTATCAACCGTAACAATCACTTCAGGCCGTTTTTTTATAAAAACCCAAGCTTCAGTCATTTCTTTTGACCAATGAATATCATCAAAAATCCAGACAGTATTGTTGTGTGTTGTTTTTAATAAACTTTCAAAGTAGGAGATTGTAGCTTCTTTTGTATGATTTCCATCGAAATATATAAGATCATATTTCTTTTCTGAAGGAATGTCTTTTATAAAATCCTCAAATTTTGCCACTTCAGAAGTTATATTGCTAATTCCGAACTTGGAAAAGTATTCAGCGGCAATCGCTGCCGTTTCAGCACATCCTTCCACTGTTGTTATTTTTGCTTTACTATTGTCAACAGCCAACGCCATCGTTGCCAATCCAACCGAAGTTCCAATTTCTAGAACCTCTTCAACTTCGTAATAATCAACAAGACGATTCAGCATTTTTGCTCTTTTGGGACTAATCCCTGCGTTTTTTGCGATAGCATTAACCGCTCTCAGACTTGATTTAAAAAATTTAGATCCTGATCCAAAATCATCAACCGAAATTACTCGAGTATCTCTGACAAGTGCTTCCCGATGAGCGGAAAGCACTCGATATGATTTTCTATTTTCTTTATTGTAAAAGCATTTTGTAACGAGATCGAAAACAAATGGCGAATGCAATCCGTGTTGATTTCCGGAATGCCATAAAAATCGTAAATATGATTTAGCCAAATGCCACATTACATAAAATCTTCAAAATATTATCCTTCTATTTTTGCTGATAAATCAAACCAACGCGCTTCTTTAGTTTCGATTTTCTCGATAACTTGTTGTAATTCGTTAGCCTTGTTTTCGATAGCATCATCTGCCACTTTCCCAGCAGAAAATAAATCTTCGATACTCTGCTTCTCAGCTTCAAGATCTTTGATTTCTTTTTCTATTTTTTGAAATTCCTTTTGCTCATTGAAAGTCAAATTTCCAGTAGGGTTTTTTTCCTTCCAAGCTTTCTTCTCAACTTTGTTTTCCTCTTTTTGTGCAACATCAGCGCTATCTTCATAAGCTCTAAAGTCAGAGTAGTTTCCAGGAAAATCTTCAATTTCGCCTTCTCCTCTAAAAACAAAAAGGTGATCTACAATCTTGTCCATAAAATATCTATCGTGAGAAACCACTAATAGACATCCAGGGTAATCAAGTAAAAAACTTTCAAGTACATTTAGAGTTACTATATCAAGATCATTGGTAGGCTCATCTAGAATCAAAAAGTTCGGATTCTGAATTAAAACAGTACATAAATAAAGACGCTTGAGCTCACCACCACTTAATTTTTCTACAAAATCGTGTTGTTTTTTTCTATCAAAAAGGAAACGCTCAAGCAATTGACCTGCAGAGATGATTTTTCCTTTGTTAAGCGGAATAAATTCTCCATATTCTTTGATAATATCAATAACCTTTTGACCAGGTTTTGGATTGATACCACTTTGAGTATAATATCCTATTTTGATGGTTTCTCCCACAACTACTTTCCCTGAATCAGGTTGTATAGTATTTGTCAGAAGATTTAGGAAAGTTGATTTTCCAGTTCCGTTTTTACCAATAATTCCAATTCGCTCTCCGCGCTGAAAGTCAAAACTGAAGTTGTTTAGAATAACTTTGTTGTCAAATTTCTTAGAAACTTTGTGTAGCTCAATAATCTTGCTACCCATTCGTTCCATATTAATTTCGAGTTCAACTTTGTTTTCTCTTCGTCTGCTTTCGGCTTTTTCTTTGATTACATAAAAGTCGTCTTGTCTCGATTTAGATTTTGTAGTACGTGCTTTTGGCTGTCTACGCATCCACTCAAGTTCTTTTACAAGTAAATTTTGTGCTTTGTCAATACTAGCATTTTCAGAAGCAATTCGCATTTCCTTTTTTTCAAGGTAATAAGAATAGTTTCCTTTATATTGATATAATTTTCCATTGTCAAGTTCGATGATTTCGTTACAAACGCGCTCTAAAAAGAAACGGTCGTGAGTAACCATAAACAATGTGATGTTTTCTTTTGCAAAGTAACTTTCCAACCATTCAATCATTTCAAGATCCAGGTGATTCGTAGGCTCATCTAAGATTAATAAATCAGGTCTGCTGATAAGAATAATCGCTAGAGAAAGTCTTTTTTTCTGTCCTCCCGAAAGATTTTTTACTTTCAATTTTAGATTGTCCATTTTTAATTTAGACAAAATCTGCTTGAACTGAGTTTCAAAATCCCAAGCATCAAACTGATCCATTTGGTCAAATGCTAATTGATAAGCATCTGCATCTTCAGGATTTTCTAAAGCTTTTTCGTAAGATTCAATCGCTTTTAAAGTTGGATTATCACTAGCAAAAATGCTTTCTTCAATTGTAAGTTCGTCTTGCAAATTTGGAACTTGTGACAAGAAAGCCATTGTAATATCTTTTCGAATTACTACATTTCCACTATCCGCTTCTTCCTCTCCATTGATGATATTCATAATAGTAGTCTTGCCAGATCCGTTCTTTGCTAAAAAAGCAATTTTCTGATCTTTTTGGATACCAAAACTGACATTCTCAAATAATGTGCGTTCTCCAAAGGATTTCGATATGTTTTCTACAGAAAGATAATTCAAAATAAAAGTATTAAAGTTTATATTGTTGAGCTTCTTGCAAAACTCAAGATTTTGCAAAAGTACCGTTTTAAAATCAGATTGTTGCAAGCTTATTTGAAGTGGTATCAATCAATTTTGCGCAAAGCAATAATAGATAGGACAAATTCTGAAAGAGAAGTTTTTTTTCATTGTTGAATTATCTATTATATTTGCCCGATGCAGTTATCAATTATAATTTTAAATTACAATGTACGCTACTTTTTAGAGCTTTGCATTGACAGCGTAATCAAGGCGACGAAAGATATTGATGCCGAAATTATAGTGGTAGATAATAATTCGCCAGACGATAGTTGCGCAATGGTTCGTGAAAGATTTCCTCAGATAACGCTGATAGAAAATAAAGAAAATGCAGGTTTCCCTAAAGGAAATAATATAGGTGTCGCTTCCGCTAAAGGGAAATACATCTGCATTTTGAATCCAGATACGGTCGTTGCCGAAGATACATTTACTTCAATTCTGAAATTTGCCGATGCTGAAATTAATTTGGGG
>JBBSQV010000099.1:0-9638 GCA_038243675.1 Flavobacteriales bacterium | reverse complement strand
TATTAAGTAAATTTATATTCTATGGAAAAAAGTTATAAAAAAGGATTTTTCTTTAAGCAGTACGAGGCACCATTTCAATCCCCTTTTGATAAATTATTCGAAATTTTTAAGGAGCTTATCGTCCATACTTCGGGCGATTTTGATGAAGCGATTGATTGGCTGCGACAATTGGATGAGGAATATAAGCTGACAACGGCTGAATATACAATCGATGATTTTATTGAAGATTTGAAAAAGAAAGGATATATCCGCGAGGAAATTGATGGCGAAGGCGGATCGGGAACAAAAATTACTTCTAAAACTGAACGTGCAATAAGACAAGCTGCGTTGGATCAGATTTTTGGCGCTTTGAAAAAATCTGGATCTGGAAATCATAAAACCAAGCATTCGGGTGCTGGGGACGAGCAAACTGGAGAATTTCGAAGCTATCATTTTGGCGATAATTACGAGAGTATTTCGCTAACAGAAAGTCTTCGAAATGCACAAGTAAATCACGGAATCGGCGAATTTAAATTAACCGAAGATGATTTGGTTGTGGAAGATGCGCAGTATAAATCGCAAATGAGTACGGTTTTGATGATTGACATCAGTCACAGTATGATTTTGTACGGCGAAGATCGAATAACTCCAGCGAAGAAAGTGGCAATGGCGCTTGCCGAATTAATTACCACTCGATATCCAAAAGATACGCTTGAAATTCTGGTTTTTGGAAACGATGCTTGGCCTATTGCAATTAAAGATTTACCGTATTTAAAAGTTGGGCCTTATCATACAAATACTGTTGCAGGACTTCAACTGGCGATGGATATGTTGAGAAGAAAACGGAATACAAACAAGCAAATTTTTATGATTACCGACGGGAAACCTAGTTGTGTTCGTGAAAAAGATGGCACTTATTATATGAATAGCAATGGCCTTGACGAATACATTACGGAGCAGTGTTACAATCAAGCGGCACAAGCTCGAAAACTGCATATTCCGATCACAACTTTTATGATTGCTGATGATCCATATCTGCAGAAATTCGTAAATAAATTTACCGAAACAAATCAAGGAAAAGCTTTTTACACAGGTCTCAAAGGATTGGGAGAAATGATTTTTGAAGATTATGAAACCAACAGAAAGAAGCGGGTTAAGTAATTTTAAGAATATAAGTTTCACTTTAAATAAAATAACACAACTACCACAATAATAATTACATACTATTATTTTTAAAAAATTATATGAAAACAGAAGATATAAAAACATTCGGCGAATTAAAGAATTCGGGATATATTTCAAAAAGCATTAAAGACGAATTACGTGATAATTTGCGAACTAGAATCAAATCAGGTCAAGCGGTTTTTGAAGGAATTTACGGTTTTGAAAACACGGTAATTCCAGAACTAGAGCGCGCTATTTTATCTAGACATAATATCAATTTATTAGGGCTTAGAGGTCAGGCTAAAACCAGACTTGCACGAAAGATGGTCGAACTTCTTGACGAATATATTCCGTTTGTGGCAGGATCAGAAATCAATGATGATCCTTTCCACCCTATTTCGAGATTTGCAACAAACTTGCTTGAAGAAAAAGGTGACAATACTCCTATTGCTTGGATGCACAGAAGCGAACGTTTTTCTGAAAAACTAGCAACACCAGACGTGACTGTTGCCGACCTGATCGGAGATGTCGATCCTATTAAAGCTGCAAACCTAAAATTAACTTACGCAGATGACCGCGTGATACATTTCGGAATGATTCCGCGTGCCAACAGATGTATTTTTGTAATCAACGAACTTCCCGATTTGCAAGCTAGAATTCAAGTAGCGTTATTTAATATCCTTCAAGAAGGCGATATTCAGATTCGGGGTTTCAAATTGAGACTGCCATTAGACATACAATTTGTATTTACTGCAAATCCAGAAGATTATACCAATAGAGGAAGTATTGTGACTCCGTTAAAAGATAGGATTGGATCTCAAATTTTGACGCATTATCCAGAAACAATTGCGGTGGCGAGACATATTACTTCTCAAGAGTCGAAATTGAAAAAAGAACAGACCGATGCGGTTCACGTGCCCTCGCTTGCAAGCGACTTGCTAGAGCAGATAAGCTTTGAAGCTCGTGATAGTGAATTTGTGGATAGCAAAAGCGGTGTAAGCGCGAGAATGAGCATTACAGCGTTTGAAAACTTGATGAGTACTGCCGAAAGACGTGCTTTGATATTAGGAGAAGAAGAAACTACGGTAAGATTGTCAGACTTTATGGGAATTATTCCAGCAATAACTGGTAAGGTCGAATTGGTTTATGAAGGTGAACAAGAAGGTGCTGCCGAAGTAGCGCAACATTTACTTAATGACGCAATTCATACTTTGTTTCCAGGCTATTTTCCAGAGATTGAAAAACTAGAACGAAATACTGAAAAGTCTCCATACGCAAAGATTTTAGAATGGTTTTTCTCTGAAACAAATTTCGAATTATATGATGATTTGAGTGATGAAGAATACAAAAGTCAGCTAGATTCGATTACACCACTTGACGATTTAATCAACACTTACCAACCAGAAGTCGTTGCAGAAGATCGTTATTTCTTAAAAGAATTTATTCTTTGGGGATTGGTGGAATACAATAAACTGAGTAAGGAACGTGTTGATCAAAAGCTTGAATTTAGGGATTTGTACGGAAGCTATATCAGTCGCTTGTAATAACAGTTTTGAACTAAATTTAAAAAATTTTATTTCAAATAATATAAAAATTTCATAGCCGTCACACCGTATTTTTGAAAAATATGCGCTTTGATGGTTAGGATTTTTTTGCGAATACAGTACAATAGTTTTCTATAAAAGTGAAATTTGATGTATCTTAGCAACGATGATGATTTTTAATCTGCATTACACCACAAACTTTGCGATAACAAAATTTAATATATACGAATAATGAATTCAGATACACTCCTTTTTATCAATTGGCCAAAAGTTTCTATGGGGTCGAACACCTTTATAGATGTGCCTACAATATTGAAATATGACAATCTTAATCTGATTGAAATCATCAAAGAGCCAGGATATGGATATACAGTTCAGATTCCAATTTTTGATGCGGAAGGAACTTATTTGGCTACTGCCAAAGGTAATAGCTTGATAACTACTGCTGAATCTGAAATTGGAGATTTAGCTTTAGATCACGACGACGACACTACAACCTGTACGCTTGACGGCAAAACGCTTTTCGAAATTACAAGAAAAGAAGGTGATGCTTTTAATATTAAAGCAGAGCTTTTTACTCCAGAAGGCTACTGCGTGAAGTATATTTCAGATGAGACTCCAGAACTTTTTGACAAACAAGGTTATGAGGTTAGACTTGGTGGAATACTAAAAGATGAGAGTGTAATTGAAGGTTGCGATGTAGGTTTTTGGCTTACGCAAAACGGAACTATTCGTTTTGGAGTGAATGAGGAATAGTAAATAAGTTTCAACTGAAGCTTGTTTTAAAACTGGATTAGGAAATTTTTTAAATTAATTTTCTAATCCAATTTTTTATTTTTCATTTAATATGTTGGGGAACTAAATTTAATGGGCAGACAATTATTGTATGATATTAAGCTTCAATTTGCCGTTCTATACTTCACCTAATTCGGGCTTAATTTTAAAGACTAAATTGTGAAATTAAATAGTCAACTCCATTATTTTAGATTGAAAAAACAGTCTACTGCTTTTTTAAAACCTTTTACACTAGAATAAATAATTTGAATACATTTATTAACTAAGTGCTGTGCAATTGAAAACTACTTTTTGAGATTTACGACCACTTTTCCTTGCGCGTGTCTGCTTTCTGTTTTCTCTAGTGCTTCTAATGCATTATCAAAAGTATATTCTTTTTCGATAATAATTTTAATTTTATGTTCTGAGACGTTTTGAATTAACTCGTTCATCTTGTCATTAGTATTGATGGTATGCTGCATTTGTCGAATTGTAATTCCTCTCTCAGACTCAATGGTTTCGTTATATCCAGAAACGGTGATTACCTTCCCATCTTTTTTTACAACTTCTAGACTATCTCGTTCAGTATTAGGTTGAATTGCAAGTGCTGCTGTAACGCCTCCATTAGACCAATCAATAATTTTATCTTTCCAATTGATTTCATTGTAATCGACAGTAAATGTTACACCTAAATCTTTCATGTACTGATGATTTTTTTCAGATGCCGAAGCGGATACAGTAATTCCGTCTGCTACAGCCAGCTGAATGATCAAACTACCTATTGCTCCAGAAGCTCCGGCAATAAATAATGTGTCGCCGCTTTTTAAATTAAGCTCCCTCATACATTCCAGACAGGTTTTTCCTGCCACCGGAATTGCTGCACCTGCTGAATAGGTTATGTTATCTGGCAACGAATAAACTGTATTTTGATTTACGACACAGAATTCTGCCCAGCTTCCGCCTTTTGGTTGAAAAACGGTGCTAAAAGAGATTCGATCTCCTGTTTGCCATTGAGTAACTCCATTTCCGAGTTCTTCTATTACTCCAGCACCTTCTGAGCCGATAATATATGGGAAATCGACGTCAGGTGAAACAAAGTATCGATCGTGAATTCCTACCCCAAAAGCTTCCACCCTCACTAGGACTTCACCATTTCCAACTGCAGGCATTGGCATATTTTTCACTTCGATTTGTTGACTGTCTTTTTCTATTCTTACATAGGCTTTCATATGCATATACTTTAATTTTATTTAGAAGGTAAAAATTACAACTTAACACATACTTGAGCAACTATTTCTCCTCTTACATTTTTCGGAAAATCTTTAAAAAGTCCAAAATATTTTTTTGGATATTACAAAAGTTCATTTCGGTTTCTTTTAATAGTAATCTCATCAACGAGATACCATTTTATTTATTGAATTTTGATAAAAATATTTATTAGAGTCCTGAAAGACCTAGTTTTTTGTATTTTTGTTTTTCTAAAATTTTCTCGTTTTTTTACTTCAATATATTTGCTTGATTCGAGCTGTTTTAGCAAATTATAAACCTTCAGAAACTGACATGAATGCTCAGAGAGATTAAAAAGTTATATAGCAACTTTCTACGATTCAACCAAGAATTTATTAATTATCCTTTTAGGAAATTTAATTATGTTGAGAAATTTCTAATATGGGTTAGCAGTAAACTCACACGATCTCAATTTCTTATTTTGTCTGGTATTCTGGTCGGGCTGAGTGCTGGTCTAGCTGGTGTTATCTTAAAAGTTTTTGTGCATAAAATTCAGCACTTTGTCAGTAATGACATTCCATTTAATGAGCGTTTTATAATTTACGGAATTTCTCCACTACTCGGAATTGTTTTTACAGCTTTGATTGTGCGATTTATATTTAATGGCGATAAGAATCAAGAGATGTCATATGTGCTTCGATCTATTTCCAAAAGTGATAGCAATATCAAGTCGACAAAGATGTATTCTTTAGTTCTTCAATCTGCGGTAACCATTGGTTTTGGTGGATCTGCAGGTTTAGAAACTCCAATTGCAATAACGGGTGCGGCGGTCGGATCAAATTACGGACAGCGTTACCGACTTGGTTTTAAAGAGAAAACATTATTGCTCGCCGCTGGTGCTGCAGGTGGTATTGCGGCGGCATTTAATGCGCCAATCGCCGCTGTGATGTTTGCTTTCGAAATTATTCTGGTTGGATTGGTTTTTACTGATTTTATTCCCTTAGTTATTGCTGCAATCTGCGGAAGTTTATTATCTAAAATTATTCTGGATGAGAATATATTGTTCTATATGCCTGCAAGAGCAACTTTTAATCATCTAAATATCTTATTTTATATAGGACTGGGTGTTTTTACTGGATTCTATGCGAGATATTTTAATGTGGTTGTGCAAAAGACTCATCATTATTTCAGCAAATTTAAAAACAGGTATTTGCTAAAAGCGATAATTGGAGGTTCTATTTTATCATTGTTGTGTATCCTGTTTCCACCGCTTTTTGGGGAAGGCTATGCCAACATCAAAACTTTGAATACGGGAAATATCGAAACCTTAATTCAAGGAAGTTTGTTTTCATATTTAGAACCTTCAAAGTGGGTTTTTATCACTTTTCTAACTTTGGCAATTTTATTAAAGGCTTTTGCAACAAGTATCACTTTGAGCTCGGGCGGGACTGGTGGTACCTTTGCCCCTTCGCTTGTTGCAGGTGGATTGTTGGGATATTTATTTGGGTATATTTTAATTATACTTGGCTTTCAAGATGTTCCTCTTACCAACTTAATGTTGGTCGGAATGACCGGTGTTATGGCTGGTTCGTTATATGCCCCTCTTACTGCCATTTTCCTTATTGCGGAATGCAGCGGTGGCTATGATTTATTTATTCCTTTGATGATTGTCGCGGTGATTTCGTTCGTTATCAATAAATTTTTCTCTCCTATAAATCCTGCTTTTAGTAATTTGGCCAGTAGAGGCGAAATATTTACCACAAGACAAGATCAAAATATATTATCTCATATTTCACTTTTTAAATGTCTTGAAGACGATTCGATCGTCGTGAAAATTACAGATTCTGTAGAAGATGTTTTGCATAAATTTAGAAAGAGTGATAACAATACAATTGCGGTTTTGGATAGCGATAATGTTTTTTTTGGAATAATTACGAGAGAACATTTAAGACCTTTTCTACTCAACGAAAAGTCTTCAGCAAATCATACAGTAAGCGAGATAGCTATAAATCCTGCATTTACAATTACGCCGACAGATACTGTTATGAAAGTTGTAAAGATGTTTGACGAAGCAAATGTCTGGTATCTGCCAATTCTAAATCAAGAGCGGAAATTTAAAGGTTTTGTAAGTCGAAGTAAAATTTTGAAAAACTACCGTTCATTGCTTAAAGATTATTCGGAGTAGCATCTCTTCCTTAATTATCAGATAAAACCTCTATAAGTAAATAAGTCTGTTTCATTTTAAAATTCGTATTTGAGCATTAAAGCTCCGTAGCCACTTTGTTGACTGCTACTCTTTTGCGCATAAGCACTAATTTCATCGTTCCTGACCATTACATTTCTCCCAAAATACAATTCAGCTATCAAAAACTACAATTGGGTAAGAGGCTTTTTTGTTTTCTATTTAAGTTGCGCACTTTTGTCAAAGAAATCAGAGCGATTTCAAAATATTAAAAATGCGAGGTGTGAAATAAAAATAAAATCATTATTCTGTTTTATAGTGCCGCATAATTAACGCCGCACTTTAATTTAGCGAAAGCGAAAAAATCCAGTTTAATACTTTCAAGCAGATTTAACATCTGAAACGATTTTAAATTAAATTTGAATAGAAACAGAAAACGAAAAAATTTATCATCAAATAATTATTTCAAACAATCAAAAATATGAGACCCAATTTTGACTATTTCCTCAATACCATTCTATTAGGATTCACCTTCAGTCTTTTGTTTGCTATTGCCATCTTAGGTTTTCAATGGTACTCTGGTGCTGAGTTCGTGTTAAATAAAATTCTCTTACAAAAGGTTGTGACAATTGTACTGTACGGAACGATATTGACCATTGTAAATCGATACTATTTTGACTTTGCATTGAAAAGATATCTCTGGAAGAAGTTTCCGAACTATAAATTGCTTTTCGCTGTTGCAGGAAGTGTTTTGATAACAGTTGTGACTTTTCTTTTATTGGCACTCTTTGATTTAACCATACTACAACAACAGCCTATTGGCGAATTTATTCCAACGCTAAGTTTTGTAGAAGTTGGAAACTTTGCAATCATTGCGGCATCATTAGCAACGGCATTTTATGGTGCGCAATCCTATAAAAACGCGCAAGAAACGAAGATTAAACAGCAGAAAATTATTGCTGGAACCGCTTCGGCACAATTTGAAAGCTTAAAAAATCAAATCGATCCACATTTCTTATTCAACAGTCTAAATGTTTTGAGTTCGTTAATCGAAGAAAATCCTCAGAATGCACAAAGGTTTACTACTTCCCTATCCAAAATTTACCGATACGTTTTGGAACAGAAAGACAAGGAACTAATTTCGGTTACTGAGGAATTAACTTTCGCAAATACTTATATGAATCTGCTTAAAATGCGTTTTGAAAACAGTCTCTTTTTTGAAGTTCCAGAAGTAATTACAAATCCAGAAGGCAAAGTTGTGCCGCTATCGTTGCAATTATTACTAGAAAACACAATCAAGCATAATATTGTTAGCGAACAGAGACCATTACATATAAGAATAAAAGATATGGGCGATTATCTCATTGTCGAGAATGATTTGCAGAAAAAGGAAATTCTACAAGATCGAAAAGGGGTTGGATTGCAGAATATCGTTGACCGATACGGAATTCTCACAAGCAGAAAGGTATTGATAGAAGAGACAAAAAATACGTTTTCTGTCAGTTTACCAATTTTAACCAAACAAGTTTCAATTATGGAAAATACAAATAACATTACCGACGGTAAATATCTAAAAGCACAAAAAAGAGTTGAAGATCTCAAAGGATTCTACTCAAATCTAACTTCGTACATTATTGTAAATACGGGACTGATGATATTAAATCTTGTAACAAGTCCGCAGCATTTATGGTTCTTTTATCCTCTTCTAGGCTGGGGTATCGGCGTTGCACTGCACGCGATGAAAGTCTTTAATTATGTGCCGATTCTGAATCGTGACTGGGAAGAAAAAAAGATTAAAGAGTTGATGGAGAAAGATAGTAACACTAAATGGAATTGAGATGGAAAAGCCAAATTTAGAAGTCGATTATCGCTATAGATGGGCTAAGAGAAAAGTGCGTGAAATCAAAAGCTTTTATATAAACCTAGGGCTGTACTGCATTTGTATGCCAATCATTGTTGCGTAAATGTTTTAATAGTTCCACATTTTCATTGGTTTTGGTTTAGTTTAATATGTTGGGGAGGCGGGGTATTAGTTCGCGGAATAGGCGCATTGTAATTCTTTCCGTTTCTAAGCAAAAATTGGGAAAGCAGAAAATTAAAAGAGTTCATCGAGAATGAAGATATCAATATAAAAAATACATAATTATGGAAAATTTAACCGCACAAGAACAAGCGAGATATACAAGAGCACATAAGAAAGTAAAAGCTATCAAAGGGTTTTACACGCACTTGATAGTTTACATTTTTGTAAATGCATTTATCATTATTTCATTGTATATAAATTTGGATAAGGGCCAACAATTTTGGCATTTTTCAACAATTTCTACGGCTTTCTTTTGGGGCATCGGATTGATGTTTCATGGTCTAAATGTTTTTGGAAGATCATTGTTTTTAGGCAATAAATGGGAGGAGCGCAAAATTCAGGAATTTATGAATGAGAAGCAGACTACTAAGTGGGAATAGCTAATTTTGATCTGTAGTAATTTTAAAAACATAAGGTATGAATATTGTAATTATCGAAGATGAGAAGCCTGCAGCGAGGCTCTTGCAACGTAAAATTCAGCAGTTGGGTTTTGCGGCGACCAAACTTTTACATTCGGTTGAAGAATCACTCGAATGGTTTTCCAACAACACTCACCCCGATCTTATATTCTTGGATATTCAACTTTCTGACGGATTGTCTTTTGAAATTTTCGAAAAACTGGAAATCAAAAGTGCAATTATATTTACAACTGCTTATGAGTCTTATGCGCTTAGAGCTTTTAAAC
>JBBSQV010000098.1:0-9682 GCA_038243675.1 Flavobacteriales bacterium | reverse complement strand
CCTTGACGCGATTCACAACTTCACCGCTATTTTCGCCTTTGAGCATCATCACCATTCCCTGCACATCTTCGCCTTGACCATCTTTGGTTACGGCACCATACCGAATGCTACTACCTATTTGTACCGTGGCAATATCGCGGACAAGGATGGGAATTCCGTTCTGATTTTTGACCACGATTTTATTGATGTCATCAATACCCGTAAGCATTCCGACGGCTCTAATAAAGTAAGCATAAGGCTTTTTGTCAATGTAAGCGCCTCCAGTATTTTCGTTGTTTTTCTCCAAAGCTTCAAAAATATCAACAATTGTAATGTCCATACTTTTCAGCTTATCTGGATTTACCGAGATTTCGTATTGCTTGAGTTTTCCTCCCATTGTATTGACTTCCGCCACTCCTTTTGTACCTATAAGCTGTGGTTTAATGATCCAATCCTGAATTGTCCGAAGTTCGGTCGCATCAAATTTATCTTCGTAACCAGGTTTCGGAAAAACGATATACTGGTAAATTTCGCCCAAGCCGGTACTTACAGGAGCCATTTCGGGGGCACCCATTCCTTTGGGAATACTACTTTCGGCTTCCTTAAGTCTTTCAGAAATTTGAGCTCGTGCCCAGTAAATATCGGTTTCTTCGGTAAAAACTACCGTAATGACGCTCAATCCGAATCTGCTTATTGATCGAAGTTCAATAACATTCGGAACAGGTTTTACAGCTTGTTCAATTGGATAGGTAATAAACTGCTCCACGTCTTGAGTGGCAAGATTTGGAGAAGTGGTAATAATTTGTACCTGATTGTTGGTAATGTCTGGAAGCGCATCTATTGGCAATGTATAAGCAGAATATGCTCCCACCAATATTAATACGAGTGTGAATAGTCCAATAATAAATTTATTATTGATACTAAAATGAATGATTTTATCTAACATTTGTTTGATCTGAAAAATTAGGAAAAAGCTTGCGCTAAATAAATGAACAGCACTTACGTAAGTACGTCATCTATCGAAACTTAAATCTAAGAGTTCAGTTGTGGCGGTTGCCAGATCGTATTTGAAAATTTTGAGAAGAATTCTGTTTTATAAGTAGAGATTGGCGTTCTTATAAATGCTACCATTGGCAAACTTTCATAAAGCACTACTGTTTTCAGATTCATAATATGAACACCACAGCAATTGCAAATACAAAAAGGTGAACATAAATCAAGTTCGTGAGTGTGAGAATCGTGGTTATGATTCGCATCTATGGTTTCAATCGCAATTACTTGCTCATAATTTGCAGTAGCGCGATCTGCACAAGGCATGGCAGCAAGCAGAACGAAATAAACAGCAAATATGATTGTTAGGATTTTCACGATTGCAAATATAAAGTATTAGTGTCAAATACTTTGGCAGTTAACTTATTTTTTACTAAAAATGCGTAAGAATTGGCAACTAGTCAAATTGTAAATAACTGCTGTTCCTACTCTGGCTCTCTATGAAGTCTTGGAATTTCGTTGAGAACCACTAGAAAAAACTGAATTACTAGGCTGAATTACTTTTGCGAAAGCACTACAAATACGATCGCAATGATTCCAAGTCCAATTCCAATATAGTTTTTTAGCGAAAGCTTTTCTTTAAAAATAAATATTCCCAATAAACTGCCCAAAACGATTACTCCCACGTTCATTCCCAAGAAAACAGTACTTGGATTATCAGAATATTGTTGATGTGCTTTTAAGTAAAAAAGGATATTTCCAAAGTTTAAAACTCCAGCGATCGCTCCGAAAAGAATATTTTTCGATTCGATTTTTTCTTTTTGCAGAAAATACTTTACAGTAAGAATCAAAGACATAATAACAATCGCGATTCCAAAAATTATCAGCAAAGAAGCAGTATACGGAAGTGTTGTAAAACCTGCCAGTTGCTTGAAAAGCAAATCGATTGTAGCGTATCCTAAAAGTACAAGTGCAGGATAAATCCAATGACTCTTGGAATCTTTTGATGGTTTGTCGAGAATAAGTAAAAATGCTATTAGCGCAACCACAACCGCGATAATTTTATAAGTAGAAAAAGCCTCATTAAAAATCAACCAAGCACCAATAAGCGATAAAAACAGCGACATTCTCTGTGCTGCATCGGTTTTGACGATTCCGCTATTCTTGATTGAAATTGTCAAAACGATAAAAACTGTTGGTAACAGGAGTCCCAGCGTGCCGTAAAGAAACCAAGGAGTTTCAGAATTCACCAAACTGAAATCTGGCGAAAAAACAAAATGACAAAGTAAAATTGCAAAAAAGTAATTCCAAAAAACGATCTGCGCGTCATTTGAACTGTACTTTTTTGCAACTTTAAAAACTGCGCCTACAGCCACGCTGCAAGCGATACTTATCAATAATGATGTCATAGAAATCTGTATTCGCTAGAATTTTGTAGCCTCAAAAAAGCAATAAAAAGCGATGTTTTATTTGAAAGTAGAGTTCATTATCGAAGCCAAACGAACTCCCGCATCGTATAATTGCTTGGTAACAAGTGGCTCAAATTTTGTCACATATTCTTGAGAAACTTTAGCCCCTTTAAAATCGTAAATCGCTTCCAGCTCATTACGAGATTGGTTTGCCCAATCAATTACGGTCGAATTGGCGATTTTTTTACGGTTGCTTTTGCAAGTTTTATTCTCTTTCAAAACCTTTTTAGTGGTGATATTTTGCTTGCGAATAATTCCACTATCAAAAAATCGGTGCAAGTTGCTCCCTTTTCCTTCAAAATTTACTTGAACCGTATTTCCGCCTTTATCAGATCCATAACCCACGTGAAGCGGCTGATGCAAATCGCCAACAAGATGAAAAATTATTTTTATTGTCTGCTTCACATCCGCGTCAGACATCGATTTATAGCTTTTAAGCTCATTCATCGATTTCGCCAACTCATCTAGAATATTTCCGCCGTGCTTGTGCTTTACTTCGGCACCTTTTTCAAAATTTACGTAATGATAGGGCTTCATATAGTCCAACGATCGGTCATCTTTTATGTTATCCATCCAGTTTGCCGCGTCCTGAATCGTCATTCCGTCAAGGTATTTCGTGACAATTTCCTTGGTGTGCTTGTCCATATATTTGTACGCAACTTCCGCGACAATCGCGTGCCCCTCCTTGCCCCAAGCAAATGTTGAAGTCGAAAAACAAGCAATTAAAACAGCAGTAAATAGAATTTTAAAAGTTTTCATTTATTATTTTTTGAAAGTTCATTTTTTAAGAATTGCAAAGGTAAGCAGTATCGCCGATGTACTCAACAAAATATTTTGAAAGTTATGGTCGTTGATTTTTTGAAGCTAATCCCGCTTTCCGCTTCAATCTGCAACCACAAATTCCTTGTGCACAATCCGCCGCAAGGAGCTTCCGTTGGTCGCTCTTGCAGCGAAGTGCATAATGTCATTTGTGGTTTGCAGGATTTCCGGTGCAATCGGGGCTATGGGATTTCGTTAAATTTGAAATCCTGTTTTGAAATAGAAATGAAATCTTATTCTACTAAAGAGAAATTTTAAAATATGATAACCGTATCTAAAATAAGCAAATTATTACAACCAAGAGTAATGCAAAATTTTTTATAGTTTTTAATTCATTCGATTTATATATCCATTTTTTGTATTAAATTTGTAACCATTGTGTAAGGTTAAATAGTATGGTTATGAATGAATATATGACACTTTCAGAAACTTCTGAATATATTGGTAAAAGTAAAGAAACGTTGAGACGTTGGGACAAAGAAGGCAAATTATGTGCTGTTCGTGAGCCAATGAGTAATTATAGGGTTTACAGAAAGTCGGATGTTGACACTTTATTTGCAGATTTTTTGGATGAAGCTATACAAGAAACAATTTCGAATTATGTTGAGCCTCAGAATGAATACACAGTTTTAGAACTTTTCGCTGGAGCTGGTGGTTTGGCTGTTGGAATGGAAAAAGCTGGTCTAAAATGTGTAGTTTTAAATGAAATTGATAAATGGGCTTGTCAAACCTTAAGAAAAAACAGACCAAAGTGGAATGTTTTAGAGGGCGACATAAAATCTTTTAGTTTTATTGATTATGAAAACAAAGTAGATGTCGTTACTGGTGGATTTCCTTGTCAAGCATTTAGTTATGCAGGAAAGAAGTTAGGACTGGCAGATGCAAGAGGTACTTTATTTTATGAATTTGCTAGAGTTGTAAAAGAGGTAAATCCGCCAATTTGTATTGGTGAAAATGTTCGTGGTTTATTAAGTCACGAGAATGGTAAAACTTTGCAAGGAATGATTTCTATTTTGGATGAAATCGGTTATAATGTCGTTCCTGTACAAGTTCTAAAAGCGATTAATTTTAATGTTCCTCAAAAAAGAGAAAGATTGATTTTAGTTGGAATAAGAAAAGACATTGATTTGAAATATGAATATCCTAAACCTTATAAGAAAATATACAATCTTAAAGATGCTTTAAAAAAAGGAGATTTGTTTGATTATGATGTTCCAAAATCTGATGGTTCAAAATACCCAAAAAGCAAAATAGATGTCTTAGATTTAGTTCCACCCAAAGGTTATTGGAGAGATTTGCCTTTAGATATTCAAAAAAAATTTATGGGAGGAAGTTTTCATCTTAGTGGTGGAAAAACAGGAATTGCAAGAAGGATAGGTTGGGATGAACCTTGTTTAACATTAACTTGTAGTCCCGCTCAAAAACAAACTGAAAGATGTCATCCAGAAGAAACTAGACCTTTTACAGTTAGAGAATATGCACGAATTCAAACTTTTCCAGATGAATGGAAATTCGAAGGTTCAATTGCACAACAATATAAACAAATAGGCAATGCAGTTCCTGTCAATTTAGGAAAAGAGATTGGCTACTCTATTATCCAATTTTTAAATAGTTATTATAATTTGTCAAAACCCAAATAGTAGCTGTAATTCTCAAATGTGATTTGGTCTAGAATCGATCTTTTGGAAGTGTTAGTTTGAAGTTTTAGCTCATCTAGTGCTGAATTTTCTTTTACTAAATCACTTTTTTCAATTGAGCTCAAGTAATCTGCTACAGCAATTGGAAGATTTTTATAAAGTTGGAAAAGCGCATCTTGCTTTCCTGAAAGTAAAGCGTAAAATTGATCACCGGATATTTTATAAACTCTACTATGAGTATATTCTTTTCCATTGATATCACCTTTCCACAGTTCATAAAAACTGTTTTTTGCTAAAATTTGCACCCAATAACACTTTGATTTCTTGTAGTCGTCAGCATATCTTGCAAGTTTTTGAAATAGAGCTTCTGCAGAGCTACTGTTCATTGTATTATGCTTATTTTTTATGTCAGCAAATAATGTGTCATCTTCAGCTTTTATGTCAAAACCACTTAAATTGCCGATTTGGAAACCCTTTATTCCGCCTAATATTTGTTCGTGAAATGTTCCAATTGAATTGTTTATGGACTTATCAATTTGTCGTAAAATTTCAGCTTGTATTAAACTTTCTTCGTCTATATCGTTGAAAGTAGCATCAAAAGTAAGCTTAATAGTATCTACTTTATTTTTATAAAAATTACTTTTTGTAATGTTATTTTTGGCTTTCAAGTATGAATTATGAAGATTTGCTACACAATCTAAGAAATGCTCATCCGAAATATAGTCTACATACTTATTTTTCATACTTATTTTCTAATTAATTCTATTTGCTAAACTATGAATTTTATTCGATTTGATTTCAAAATTTGTAAATTGTAAGACTTTTAGATTATAAAATAGGTTGCTTATGAGAAAATGATGAAATCTCAAATTCCCAAGATAATTAGTGAAAATTGACGTAAAGCCCTAGCCCTGATGGGAACGGCATCCTTTCCTGCTTTTTGTTTTGGGCAGGAAAGATATAGTGGACAGCAGGAAATAGCTCCAAAAAAAGATTATACTACTGAAAGCAAATTATTCTGAATCAATTCCATATCCGACACATCGTTTGAAACGATATGCAAAATGTCTTGAGCCATCACAATCGTAGAGCCCGTAGGAATTATGAAATTATCGCCTCGTTCAATCATACTCACAATTGTGGAATCTGGGAAGTGCAGATCGACAATTTTCTTGCCCGCGGCTGCCGAATTTATTCCGATTTCAATCACTTGCATTTCACTTCGTACCGAATCCACAATCTGCAAATCGGGCGGATCAAGCGCCAAAGGATCTTCGATCATATCCACTCGAAGCCACTTTGCAACCATACTCAAAGTTGTGCCCTGAATCAGAATTGAAGTCACAGAAATAAAGAAAACGATATTAAAAATCATCGAAGCCTTGTCAATTCCCGCCAATAACGGATAGGTTGCAAAAACAATTGGCACCGCTCCTCTCAGTCCGACCCACGAAATATAAAATCGTCGGCGGAGTTTCATTTTGAAAAACATTAGACTTAAAAAGACGCTCAAAGGTCTCGCTATCAGAATTAAAAATATCGAAATTGTAAGCCCTACGCCCATTACAGAAAATACTTGGGACGGAAAAACGAGTAATCCTAGTGTTAAGAAAAGCACGATTTGCATCAGCCAAGCCAGACCGTCATACATTTTGAGAATTGCTTTCTTATGGATTAAATCTTGATTCGAAAGATAAACTGCGCAGATATAAATTGCCAAGAAACCATTGCCTCCAAAGAAATCTGTTGCCGAAAACGAGATAAACATTAATGCAATTACAAGCACCGGATACAATCCTTCGTAATCTAGATCGATTGAATTGATGATATATTTTATAAATCTTCCAAAAGCAAAACCGGCAATTACACCTAACGCCATTTGCTGAATAAACATTGGAATTATCGAAAAGAAACTCTGATCCTGGTTTACGACTAAGCTTAAAAAAGCAATCGTCAATACATAAGCCATCGGGTCGTTACTTCCGCTTTCAAGTTCCAAAGCTGGGCGGAGATTCTTTTTTAATCCCAAACTATTGGCGCGCAATATGGAGAAAACCGCCGCCGCATCTGTAGAAGAAACAATGGAGCCAAGCAACAAACTTTCGTAAATAGTAAAATCGGTAATGTAGAAAACGAAAAATCCAACGGTAAGTGCGGTTAATAAAACTCCAAGTGTGGAGAGTACGATTCCTTCTTTAAGCACAGGTTTGACTTTCTGCCAATTGGTATCAAGTCCGCCCGAAAACAGAATGAAGTTTAAAGCAACAATTCCTATAAACTGCGCGATTGCAGGATTATCAAAGTGAATTTTTCCTATACCGTCAGAGCCAGCGAGCATTCCGATTCCGAGAAACAGTAGTAATGTGGGAACTCCATATTTGTAGGCTCTCTTGGCGACTTTGATGCTAAGAAATAGTAGCAATGAGCCCACCAAAAGAATATTTTCGATAGTTAAGGTCATAAGCGAATTGGTAAAAAGTGGAACTTTTTAAAAATAGAACTTTTTCACCTCACTTTCCAAAGCCCTGCTTGAAATATTGAAAAATTATGAAAGATTTACCTTCCATAAAAAAGATGAATTGCTTTTTCAGAAAAACAATTATTCAGTAGTTAGTAAGTTTCGTTTTGCCGAAGTTAGTTTTCGAACTCTCAAGCTTAAGAAAATTGCTGATACCGTAAGACCGACGATAAATCCTATCCAAATTCCCACTGCGCCCCAATTGTAAGTGAATGCCAATAGGCAGCCGATTGGAAGTCCGACAATCCAATAGGCAATAAAAATAAAGAAAGTAGGAACTCGCACATCTTTAATTCCTCTTAATAATGCTGCGGAAACTGCTTGAATACTATCGGAAATTTGGAAAATTCCAGCGTACAATAATAATGTTGCGCTGAGCGTAACAACTTCATACTTGTCATTAAAAATATAGGGAAGTTGATTTTTAAAAATTATAAAAACCAATGCGCAAACAATACCGTATCCCAATGCAATAATCATCGTGCTGCGGCCAATTAAATTAATTAAGGGCCAATCTTTTCGGCCAAAATTGTTACTGGTTCTAATTGATGCTGCTTGCGAAAAGCCCATCATTGCCATAAAGGTCACCGAAGCCAAAGTCAATGCGATCTGATGTGCAGCTTGCTCAACAGCGCCAATTGTTCCGACCAAAATTCCTGAAACGGCAAAAGCGCCTGCTTCCATCGAAATCTGCATACTTGTTGGAATACCGATGTGTAATAATTCTTTGATGGTTGTCCATTTCAAAACCCACTGTTTTTTGCGGACGGCTACGTATTTTCTAAATGTTGAATGCTTTAAAACAACTATCCCTAAAATTACGAAAATAATAATTCGGGTTAAAAGAGTACCCCAGCCCGCTCCTACTAACTCCAACCTAGGAAAACCAAGATTTCCGAAGATTAAAACCCAATTAAAAAAGAAGTTCAGAGGCAAAGCCGCCACCGAAAGAATCATTGCGGTTTTGGTAAATTCTAAACCATCGGTAAATTGTTTTAAAGCAATAAATAACAACATCGGGATTATAGACCAACCTACAAGTCGCAAGTACGGAACTGCCAACATTGCTACTTCGGGATCTTGATTTAAATGAAAAAGTACATTTTTTCCCAATTCCAAACCTCCTGAGATAATTATAGCAGCAATTGCTGAAAGCCAAAATCCATTAAATAAATAATGACTGACCAATTGAGAATCCCGCTGACCATTGGCTTGACTCACCAATTGCGAAACAGCAATCGTAAGTCCAATTCCCATTACAAACGGAATAGTCATCACACTTCCTACAAGTGCAGCCGCAGCCAAGTGTTTGTAACTAACTGCTCCAACCATCGCGGTATCGATTAGTTGTAAAGCAATTTGCGCTAGCTCTCCAAAAATGATTGGATACGCGAGTTTTAGGGTTTTATTTGCTTGTATTGTTAATGGCATACTGAGAGTTCAAAAATATATTGGTGTACTGGATTTTTTGAGAGTGCAAAAATAGCTATTGTTTTTTAGTTTTGTCTAAATATGTTCTTAATAAAATATTCGTTATTTCTGAAGGATTTTCTACACAATAGAATTCACAAGTTGTTTATTGTGATATAGATAGGAGTGAATCTTCAAAGCTAAATCGTTATTATTCGATAATCTAAAAGTAAAGTCGAAAATGTACAGCTTTGTAAGACACAAGATTTCTTCTTTCTTGAAGTTCTAATAAAGAATTTAGTTCTGGTTTTCTGAGAAAGTCCATTGATTGGTTTTGGTCTGCCCATTAAATTAATTCGAAAACAAAGTGCTTCGGAAATGAGGAAATCGCTTCTCTCTACACAATCTGCGTAAAATTATTGCATAAAATAACCTCAAAATTCTTCTTGATAGCATTAATCTATCTGCCAAAGAAAACTCAGAAACGAAGTGCCTCGGAATGGCACAATAGCTTCTCTCTACACGCTCTACGGAAAATATATTGACTTAAATGATGGTGGAAGTCATCTTGCGAGCTTGGATCTTTCCGAAAAGGAAAAAAATAAAATGCTTTTGATTAAAGTCATAAACCGGATTGAATCCTTTTAACTAAAGATTAATAATTGCTTGGTAGCAATGGAGCGGATTATTAAGTAAATTTATATTCTATGGAAAAAAGTAATAAAAAAGGATTTTTCTTTAAGCAGTACGAGGCACCATTTCAATCCCCTTTTGATAAATTATTCGAAATCTTTAAGGAACTTATCGTCCATACTTCGGGCGATTTTGATGAAGCGATTGATTGGCTGCGACAATTGGAT
>JBBSQV010000097.1:0-9793 GCA_038243675.1 Flavobacteriales bacterium | reverse complement strand
TATCAAGCGTTTATTTATAGGGTCTTCTATAGCATAATTTATAAATGGCCCTGCCATAAAATCATTCTTCAACTCCCAAGTTCCTTTGGTATAATAGGTCCTTTTTTCATCTAGGGTTATCATTTTAAGATAGGGCGCAAATCCCTGCTCTGTAATCATTTTACTATCGTCAACAGTCCCGTGAATATATAGCTCACCAATAGAATCACGCATTTTGATGATATTATCAATCGGATTGCTGTTCCGTTTCAAGCAAGTTTGAGTTACTTGATAGATAAGAATGCTTTGATTACCGCTGATGTTATCTTTTTTGAGCCACATAAAGTTATTCTCATCCATTGCGTACTTGTAGCCAACTGGAATGTTCATCGCAATATTAAAGCGATCACGAAGTCTATTTCTATTAAGAAGTAGCGTGTCATTGAGTTCCTGACTAAGTTTTATATCTGTATCTTGAAATAACTTTACAATTTCGGCAGATTTCTCATTGAGAATTCCTAAAATTTCCGCTACGGAAGTTCCGGTGATGTACACAATATTTTGAGGAACAGCATATTCGTCTTTTCGAATACTATAATTATTTTTTGTTGCTTTTTTGATCACAAGAATGTTGCGACTGTGCGTCATATATCCTTCAAGTAATTTGGCGGGATATTGATTTATAGAAAATATTGGTTCTTCTTGTGCTAATCCGATCACTGGGGCCGCGAACTTATTACGCACATCATCTCCTATCTCGCCATTCCACAATTGATCGTCAATAATGACTGCAATATGATTTATGGCGCCGGTAGAAGCCTTCTTTCCTGATGGTTTGGTGTTGCAAGAGGCAAACAGTATAGTGAAGACCAAAAAAAAATGGACTTTGTTCATAAGAAATGAATAAAGTCCAAATTTAAAGAAGATTTTTTTGATTACCCCTGAATTTTAAGTTTCATTCCAGGTTTTATATTTCCGTTGGTTCCAATTCCGTTCCACTGTTTTAAATCAGAAATGGTAACTCCAGGATGTTTTTTTGCTATGCTGAAAAGAGAATCTCCCTTTTGAACGTAGTAAGACTTCATTGTTTGCTTATTATGCGTAGCGATTTTTGTATTGGCAGCAATTTGCTTTTGAGATAAACCACTCTTATCGATAGCTGTTTTTGCAACAATTATGCGAGTTCCAATATTTACATTATTGCTTTCTAAAAAGTTTAATTCTTTTAGTTCAGCAAGACTTAAGTTGTTTTGTTTAGCAATAATTCCCAAAAATTCGCCTTTTTTTACAACGTGATATTTAAGGTTATATTCAATTGGATCAACTACAAGATTGTCTTCTGCCACATCAGCTATAGCGGTATCACCTACTAATTCAACTTTCTTGTCAACGATAATTTTGATTCCCGCTACTAAATTATCTCCACCAAATTTATTCCAATCTTTTATTTGATCAACTGTAACATTGTGCTTTTTTGCAACAGCATAAAGACTTTCGCCTTTTTTTACTGTGTAGTATTTTGTATCATCTTCTTCTGCAAGTACTTCTTTCTGTGATGCTTTTGCAGCGATGCTTTCAGTTTTCTTAACTATTGCAGCAGGTTGCGCTTTTACAGCAACTGTTTCTGTACTAACAATTTTCAAAGATCTCCCGGCTGCAATAACATTGCTACGCAAACCATTCCATTTTTTGATATTTGCAACAGAGACTCCATACTTTTCAGAAATTTTCCCTAGAGATTCTCCGCTTCGAATCTTGTGCATTTTTGTTCGAGTAATCATCGATTTATTTGTTCCAGTAGTCACAGATGCATATTGCTGTTGTGAGTTTGGTTTTTCTCTAAGATTCTTGATATGATTTGCGTAAGCGTAAACTGCATTTTCGTTTGCCGTAAACAATGCTACTTTTTCTCTCGGCATTCTGATATAGTGGTTTTTATTTGCATAAAAAGGTACTACGTCAAGTTTGTAAGAAGGATTCAGTAATTGTAATTGAGAAACGGGTAAATCCAAAACCTCTGCAAGTTGTTTGAAAGTGATGTGATTTTTGATCATCACAGTATCAGTCTCAAAACTCTTAACCAATGCTCTGTTTGGAACAATTCCGTGTTCTTTGTGGAATTCGTAGATGTACATCGTAGCTAAGAAAGCTGGTACATATCCTTGAGTTTCTTTTGGAAGATTTTTACGGATGTTCCAGTAGTTTTGTTGACCTCCAGAACGTCTAATTGCCTTGGCAACGTTTCCTGGACCCGCATTATAAGACGCTAAAACAAGATCCCAATCTCCAAATATTTTATACATATTGGTCATATATTGAGCAGCAGCATTACTTGCTTTAAGAGGATCACTTCTCTCATCAACATACGAATCTATATTTAAATTGTATTGTTTTCCGGTCTGATACATAAATTGCCAAAGACCTGTTGCTCCCATATGTGAAACTGCTTTTGGATTAAGTGCAGATTCTACAACCGCCAAATATTTAATTTCCAACGGAACGTTCTTTTTGGCTAGAGCCTCTTCAAACATTGGGAAATAGTATTCAGAAATTGCCATCAAACGTTCAAAAGAACGCTTTCTGTTTTTTAGGAAGGACTTGATAATATTCTCTAATCCTTGATTGTACTCAATATTAAAAGGAGAACGAGCATCCATAATAGCAAGACGCTCTTTCAATAATTCAGTAGATAATTCATAATCAACTTCTTGATCTAGATCAATTTTCGCAATATCTGTAGAGATATCGTTGTAAATGTCAAGATTCGTTAGTTCTTTGAGCCATAAACTGTCTATACAGGCAGTCATATCGTCATAAACTAAAGTAGATTTTATAGAGTCAAGGTAAGACATTGGGATTTCCTTCTTGAGCATTTCTGCATCTTTTGCAACATCTATTGTAGATTCTTGTGCAAAAGCGCCAAAGGAAAATAATGATAAAAGAACTAATGGGGAATGCTTAATCTTCATTTGTACGTTTTTAGATGTTTTTTACTTCAGTAAAATTCTTGTTTAAAAAACCTTTATTCGTTCGTTCGTCGTAGGTTAATTGCTTAGATTTCAATCTAATGAAATGCAAACATAACAATCATATAATATAAATAACAAATTATATAACGGAAATTTAACCTTCCTAGTATAATTTATAATGACTATTTTAAGATGGCGTCAATTCCAGGAAGTGATTTGCCTTCTAGCATTTCCAGCATCGCACCGCCACCAGTAGAAACATAGCTGACCTTATCTTCAAAATTAAATTCTTTTACCGCTGCGACAGAATCTCCACCTCCAACAAGAGAAAATGCACCATTAGCAGTAGCTTCGGCAATATATTTGCCTAATTCCTTGGTGCCATTCGAGAAATTTTCCATTTCAAAAACTCCCAAAGGCCCATTCCACAAAATAGTTTTTGACTCTAAAATCACCTTTTTTATTTCAGCAAGCGATTTTTCGCCAGCATCAAGACCTTGCCATCCGTTTGGGATTTCTCCTACAGGAACAGTTTTGGTATTTGCGTCGTTGCTAAAGGAATCTGCAATTACGACATCTACAGGAAGATGAACTTGAACGTTTTTCTCTTTGGCAGCAGCCAAAATTTCCAAAGCCAAATCCAGCTTATCATCTTCGCAAAGAGAATTTCCAATCTTTCCGCCAAGAGCTTTTATAAAAGTAAAAGTCATACCGCCGCCAATAATCATATGATCAATTTTGTCAAGAATATTTTCGATAACCGTAATTTTCGAAGATACTTTGCTTCCGCCAAGAACTGCTGTCACAGGCTTTTTGTTGTCTTTCAGAACTTTTTCAATGCTTTCAATTTCCTTTGCAAGCAACAATCCAAAAGCTTTATCATTCGGAAAATAATCGGCAATAACAGCTGTCGATGCGTGAGCTCTATGCGCAGTACCAAAGGCATCGTTCACATAAAAATCGCCAAGATCAGCAAGAGATTTAGCAAAATCCTTGTCGCCCGCCTCCTCTTCTTTATAATATCTCAGATTTTCTAATAATAAAATCTCTCCTTTTTTTAATTCGTCAACAGCCTGGTCTACTTCAGATCCAATCGAATCCGCAACAAATTTCACCTTTTTTCCAAGCACTTTTTCTACTGCTGGAACAATGTGTTTAAGTGAAAATTTATCCTCTTTATTTTTTGGCCTTCCAAGGTGCGACATCAATATTACGGTTCCTCCATTATCAATTATATAGTCAATCGTTGGTTTTGCACCTTCAATCCGGCTGTCGTCAATCACTTTCAAATCATCGTCAAGAGGTACGTTAAAATCAACTCTCACTAATACTTTTTTCCCTTCTAGATTATAATCTTTAAGTGTTTTCATCGTTTTTGTATGTTTTTAAATTCGACTGCAAAGGTACGAAATTTATAAAAACGCTTTCTAAGAATCGTCTTCGGCAGAATTATGGTTTTATTATGGAGCTTTATCCCGCTTTCCGCTGTATCTCTTCATAGTTGCTGCTTCGCGCAACCATAAAGAGGATGCCGCTATAATCGGGGCTAAAAAAGTCCTCACAAGATATTTTAGTCTTAACAATTGAAATTAAGCACTATAGGTCCAATTTTCCACCTAAATCATCAGAGATAAATCAATCGTGCCATTTTGGCTATTTAACTTATATTTGCAGATGCAATTTTCTGAAATTTTAGGTCAAGAGGCTGTTAAAAGTTATTTAATACAAACTGCAAACGAAGGTAGAATTCCGCACGCGCAGCTATTTGTCGGACCTGAGGGAAGTGGTACTTTGCCAATGGCAATCGCTTATGCACAATATATTTTATGCGGAAATACTTCCAACGAAAATAGCAATGGCAATACTAGCTGCAATCTAAAATTCGAAAATCTCGTTCATCCTGATTTGCACTTCGTTTATCCCACCGCTAGTGCTGGAGATAGCAAACCAGTTTTGAGTTCTGATTTTATTACAGATTGGCGCGAAATGCTCAAAGAAAATATGTATGCCAATCTATTTGATTGGTATTCTGCGCTCGAAATTGGGAATAAACAAGGATTTATCAGAGTTAATGAAGCTCAAAATATTCTGAAACTACTTTCGCTCAAAGCGTATGAAGGCGGACATAAAGTAATGATTATCTGGATGGCAGACCGAATGAATACTGATGCTGCCAACAAACTGCTTAAAATAATCGAAGAGCCACCAGAAAAAACGGTCTTTATCTTAATTACCGAAGATGAGGGCGATATTATCTCGACAATAAGATCTCGTTGCCAGGTTTTGCACTTCGGATCTATTGCTCCCGAAGTAATTGCGGCCAAGCTTGAAACAAAATTAGGTTTTGAAATTCATGCTGCAACGAAAATTGCACATCAAGCACAAGGAAATTACAACCGAGCTTTAAAACTCACACAATCCAACGAAGAAGAAATTAAGTTTGAACAATGGTTTGTTCAATGGGTACGTGCTGCTTTCCGCGCAAAAGGAAATGCTTCATCAATTATAGAACTTATATCGTGGAGCGAAACCATTGCTGCACTTGGCCGTGAAACACAAAAAAAATTCCTCGACTACTGCATCGAACTCTTTAGACAAGCATTGTTGTTAAATTTTCAAACTACAGAACTTGTGTATATGGAACCAAAAATTGATAAGTTTAAATTAGAAAACTTCGCCCCTTTTGTTCACGGCAATAATATTCAAGATATATTTACAGCGTTATCTGACGCAATTTATCACATCGAACGCAACGGAAACGCTAAAATGATTCTCACAGATATGTCAATTAAGTTAACCAGATTAATTCATAAAAAATAAGACTAATGAATATAGCATCCATTCTAGTTCTCATTTTCTTGGCAATTACTTTTATCCAGTCAGGCTACGACAAAGTAACTGACTGGAAAGGAAATGTTGAATATCTGACTGCTCATTTTTCTCAAACTTTTATTAGAAAAATGGTTCCGATGTCTTTAATAATTCTGCTGATTTTAGAATTGATATCTGGGATTCTCTGCGCTGTTGGAGCTATTCAGCTTGCAGTAAACAATATTCGAACTTTTGGATTTTATGGCGCAGTATTCTCTTGCGTGACCTTGCTTTTTATGCTTTTTGCACAAAGAGTTGCAAAAGATTACGAAGGCGCCCGAACCGTTACGATCTACTTTATTCTAGGAGTTTTAGGAGTTTTCTGGTTGTCTTAATTCAAAGTCGCTTTGTACAGTCGCAGTTCGTGATAGGTAAATTTCTCACCATACTTTTCTTTCAACGGCCCTAGCGATTCTTCAGAATATCCTTCAAACGCTTCTGCTAATTCTATGATTTTATCTTCTGCCAAGACATCCTCAAGCTGTACAACGCCTGTTTGCACCAGTTTGCTCAAATGCGTGTAGATTGTTTGTGGGGTTAATTTCCTTTCTGCAGCTATGTCGGCAACAGATTTTTTGTTTTGCCACATTTCATAAGTTTCCTGAACAGTAGATTTCTTTGGAGCAGAAGTCACAGATTTCTTTTTAACTTCATATTGATTAAAATCTGACTCTTCCAGAAATCCTGGATGATTGGTGTTAAATTCAGCTCTAATCTTATCTTTTTTCTTGTGTATATATGATTTAATTTCTTCTGAGGTCAATGTTTCTTTAGAGATTGGCTGTTCTTTTAAAACGGCTTCAATCATCTTTTGAGCTCTAAATAACTGTAATACTGATTTTGTTTGCAACTCTTCAAGAATCGCCAATTCATCGTAAAATGCTTTGACTTTCTTTACATTTTTTACTTGTTGAATTTTATAAAGCAAATTGTAAACAATTGTGTCCATCGGAGCAAAAAAGTATCCAAATGCAGCTTCTATCCTACTTGAAATAAAAGGTACATCAGCTTCTCCCGAAAGAAATAAACGATTTAGCTGTGTCTGAAATTTTTCGGAAGCATCCAAAATTTTATCTATACTATCCAATTGCGTCTTTGCCCAGATATAATGCTTTGACTTTTCTGACCTTTCTGAATCCTGTTTATAACTATAAACGTGATTGCGCCATTCTTGACCCAATTGCTTGAAATTAAAAGCTCGCATCATAAACATATGCACAAAAGTCATCGTCTCTGTTTGCAGTAAATTCCCAAGCGATTCTTCGTCAGTCTTATTATCTGCATACTTCATCACATCAAGATCATTAGAGATTCCATTCATTCTAAGCTCTGACAATAAAACAAGCCCATTTAGTGACCTTAAACGGGAAAGGGCAACGTATGCTTGACCAGGCATAAAAACGTCCGAAACATCAAGCGCTGCTTTATCAAATGTCAAACCTTGACTCTTATGGACCGTTATTGCCCAAGCAAGCTTCACAGGATACTGAACAAATGTTCCAAACAACTCCTCCTCTATTTCTTTACTACTTTGGTTTACGGTGTAGCGGATGTTTTTCCATTCATATTTCTCAACCTCAATTGTTCGTCCTTCTTCAGGAAATTCAATCAACATCTCACTATCATTCAAAAATTTGACAATACCAGTTTTTCCATTGAAAAAACGTTTCTCTGGAGATAAATCATTTTTTACAAACATTACTTGAGCGCCAACTTTCAATTCCAAATTCTGCTCAAGCGGAAAGATTTTTTCAGGAAAATCGCCAGTTATTTCTGCGGGATAGGTATGTTTCTTTCCAGATAATTCAGCTAGAGATTCGGAATTTAAATTATCTGCTTTAGCGTTATGAGTAGTAAGAGTTATATAGCCTTTGTTTGCCTTTAAGTCAAAATCTTTATTTATAAATTGATTTAAACATTTCAGATCCTCTGTTGTAATAGTATTATTTCGAAGGTTATTCAAAATCGAAATAAATGTATCGTCAGATTGTCTATAAATTTTGGTGAGCTCGATATAAAGAGGCGGAAATTTCTGAACTGCATGCGCGTGAAAAAAGAATTTTCCCGAGTAATATTTTCGTAATACATCCCATTCCTGATTCTTTACAACTGGAGGCAATTGTAATAGATCGCCGATAAATAAAACTTGCACTCCACCAAATACTTGAGAATTCTTTCTAATTGATTGAAGCACAAAATCCATCGCATCTAAAAGATCTGCGCGAAGCATACTTACTTCGTCAATAATTAGAAGTTCTAAATTTCTGAAAAGTGATCTTCTGGACTTATTCATCTTGAAGAAGTGCTTTCGCAAAGTATCACGAGACTCAAACTTCACATAATCTGAAACCGAAGCTATCTCGTCTTGCACAGGAATAAATCCTCCCAATGGCAATTGAAAAAGCGAATGAATAGTTACTCCACCAGCATTCAATGCAGCAATGCCTGTAGGCGCCACAACCATTGCATTTTTATGGGTCGTTTTTATAATCTCACGTAGCAGCGTAGTCTTTCCAGTACCAGCTTTTCCTGTCAAAAAGATTGACCGATTGGTTTGATTGATAAATTTTAAAACATATTCTGCAGAAGGCGCGAAATCTTGCATAATTCGGGTATAATAATCGTAAAATATAAAACTAAATGTAATAAAAAAACCTTCAACTTTTTAAGGCTGAAGGTTTTAAATCGTAAATGATCAATTTATTTCTTTGATTCTACATTAGCATCGTCCATTGCAGGCACCGCAACTTTTGTAGGTTCAGCTTTCTTGTATTTATCGTTCAAAAGTTTTACAACATCATTTGTGATATCGTATTTATCTTCAGCATATAAAACCGTTGCAGCTTCGCCAGTTCCGTAGATATAAGCGTATCCTTTTTCTTTTCCGTATTCTTTAATGTATTTACGAACGCTTGTTACAAGGCTGTCCATTTCTGCACCGCTTTCTCGTTGCAATTGCTGCAACATTGCTTGTTGAGCATATGTAAGTTGCTGCTCTCTTTTTTGAAGTTCAGCACCTTTTTGTTGTGCCCAAGCTTGACCGTTTGCTTGTGCGTTCTTTTGAAAATTTTGAGCGTCAGTTTTAAATCTTGCAACTTCTGCATCTAGCTCTTTTCCCATTTCTTGAGATTTCGCTTTGTACTTAGCTTCGATATCTTTAGACTCAGTATATTCTTGTAATAATTTTGAAGTATCGATATAAGCAGTTTTCAATTCTGTACTCTCGTTACTTTGATTGCAAGACATAACTGTCAAAGCCAAAACAAATAATGCAAATCCTTTTTTCATTTTTTTTTAATTTGGTGTAAAAGTAATAATTATTTCTAATTCTCGAATTATATTTTTTCTAATCCAAGTATTAATTTATTTCTTGCAAATTTCACGTATTGTTCAAAAGCCGAAAAATTCGACTTATTTAAACCTACATTTCTCTTTAAATCTCAAATTTTCGATATCAGAATATATGTGAAACCCCAAAAGCCGTTTAAATCGTCTTAATTTAATTATTTTGAGTTCCTAAGGACATAAATGTGAGAAGAGTACTCTCCTGAGTTCATTCCTTTAATATTTGACAACAATCCAACTCCTATCGCTTTTAGTACGTTCATTTTTCCGTCTTTGTATTTTTCAGAAAGTAAACTCACGTAAAAGGAATCAAAATACATAGGACGAACATCAACTAAATCTATCCCGTGCTTGCCGAAAATCTTTTTTATTGACGTCTTAGAAAAGTGCCATAAATGTCTTGGAGCATCAAAAGCAGCCCAGTTTTTTTTGTAGTGATTCGCATCATACGATTTGAAGTTTGGCACCGCAACAATAATTACACCACTTTTTTTTAGAATTCTTTTCAATTCTACAATCTGCTGATCGTAGTCATAGACGTGTTCAAGAACGTGCCACATTGTAATCACATCAACGGAATTATTTTCTATTTCTGATAAGTTTTCGCAAAGACTAATTCCTTTTCGAAT
>JBBSQV010000096.1:0-9829 GCA_038243675.1 Flavobacteriales bacterium | reverse complement strand
TTGAATATCGGATTATTGATAGCACAAAAGTTATTAAAAAATTGCACGAACGTGCAGATAGAGTTTTGATTGATGCACCTTGTAGTGGTTTGGGAGTCCTTAAGAGAAATCCGGACGCCAAATGGAAATTACAACCAGAATTTATAGATAATATACGTACTGTTCAAGCAGATATTCTAGAGCGTTACTCTAAAATAGTAAAACCAGGTGGAAAATTGGTTTATGCAACTTGCTCTATTTTACCTTCCGAAAACCAGGAGCAAATCGAGCGTTTTTTAAAGACAGAAAGTGGACAGCAGTTTAACTTTATACAAGACAAAAATATCTTGGCTTCGGAGTCTGGATTTGATGGTTTTTATATGGCTTTAATGGAACGTAAAGAAGAATAATATATGAAAAAAATATTTACTCTTTGGGCATCCTTTGTTGTTGCCGCAGTTTTCGCTCAAGATGGTGCTCCAGCAGCTCCTTATTATGATGGTTTTAATTTTGTGCAAACTGGAACAAGCTTAAAAGCTGCTCTTGCAACAAAACTTACCGCCACTCATACAAAGATTTTGACGTATTCTGAAGCTAGAGACGGACTCAAGATTATTGATCTAGATCCTTCTGATGCTACAAATACAAATGTTTTATTACTGTATGGCTTCAGCGAGACAATGTGTCCTGAATCTTCATCAGATGACAATGATCATAGACGCAGAGACAAAAACAGTTTTGGTGGGGGCAATTCATGCGAATGGAATAGAGAGCATACTTATGCTAGATCTTTAGGAACTCCCAATCTTTCTAATTACGAAGCTAATTCAGATGTACACCATTTACGTGCTTGCGATGTACAACGCAATGCCGAGAGAGGAAATCTAAAGTTTGGCCCAGGTGCAGGAAACTCAGCTATTGTCTCTTCTTTGTGGTATCCTGGCGATGAGTGGAAAGGCGATGTTGCTCGAATGATGATGTATATGTATTTGCGTTACGGAAATCAGTGTCTTCCAAGCGGTGTAGCTGTAGGAACTTCAAATACATTGGATCCAAGTATGGTCGACCTACTTTTGCAGTGGAATGCAGAGGATCCAGTGTCAGAATATGAAGACAATAGAAATACTTATTTGGAAAATAGCTCAAATACGTATGCACAAGGAAATAGAAATCCATTTATTGACAATCCATATATAGCTACGATGATTTGGGGTGGTCCAGCTGCTCAAAATCGTTGGCCTGCTTTGGCGGTTACTGAGTTTGATCTTCTTGCTTCAGTGTCCGTTTATCCTAATCCGAGTAACGATCATAACATAAATATTACTACCGAAGCTCCTTTGGATACTATCGAATTGATCACTATTAACGGTCAATTGATGCAAAAGATTTCTAGACCGTCATCGGTAAATAATACCTATACAATTCAGGATCTGCCAAGTGGTTTCTACTTCTTGAAACTATCCTCTGATAACAAAACGATTACCAAAAAAGTTCTGATTAACTAATTCCGAACTTTTATATATTTCCTAAACCCGAATGCTTGAACAAAGTGATTCGGGTTTTTTTATTTGGGCGAGCCCACCGCCAGAATATTTTCGGTAACATAGAAAATTTACGGAGGCGGTGGTCAGGCTGTCCGGTCCCAATCTTTTCTGGCAAGTCCTTGCTCCGCAGGACTTCGCCAGAAAAGGATTTCCCCTACCATCCTTCTCGCAAAGCAATTACAACTAACACAACGTTTGTATAAAACACAACAGCAATTCCCAACATAATTCTGTTGCAAATCGTCTTTCAAGGAATAATCCGCAATAGTACTTCGGTTGAAAATTAATCCAATTCTACACTTGACAGAAAACGATAACATTCTAAATTCGAAGATTATAAATCTTCTTAGATTCTTTTAGCGAAAGCTAACAAAATATTTTTAAAACCAAGAAAGCCACTAAAAATAGTGGCTTTCTCATATAATATTGAAACAATTAAATTTAGTCATTCATTGAAATCAAAAACTCTGCATTGTTTTTTGTCTTTTTGAAACGGTCGTTTATAAAGTCCATCGCTTCTACTGGGTTCATATCTGAAAGATATTTCCTCATGATCCACATACGCTGAATTGTTTGCGCATCAAGCAAAAGATCGTCACGACGCGTGCTCGAAGACGTAAGATCGATAGCCGGGAAAATACGACGATTGGCAATTTTCCTATCCAATTGAAGCTCCATATTTCCAGTTCCTTTAAATTCTTCGAAGATAACTTCGTCCATTTTTGAACCAGTTTCTGTAAGCGCCGTCGCGATAATACTAAGCGATCCGCCGTTTTCAACATTACGAGCAGCTCCAAAGAATCTCTTCGGTTTTTGTAGCGCATTTGCATCTACACCACCGCTAAGAACCTTACCAGACGCGGGCTGAACCGTATTGTAAGCACGAGCAAGACGTGTAATTGAATCTAGTAAAATCACAACATCGTGACCACATTCTACCAATCTCTTTGCTTTTTCAAGCACGATATTGGCAATTTTTACGTGCTCTTGCGGCTCTCTGTCAAATGTAGATGCAATCACTTCTCCACGCACATTTCGCTGCATATCTGTAACCTCTTCTGGACGCTCGTCAATCAGCAAAACAATCAGATAAACTTCAGGATGATTTGCCGCAATTGCATTGGCAATATCCTTCAATAACATTGTTTTACCAGTTTTTGGCTGCGCCACAATCATTCCTCTTTGTCCTTTACCAATTGGCGAAAACAAATCAATAATTCTTGTTGAAATTGTACTTTGTCTTTCGGCAAGATTGAATTTCTCTGATGGGAAAATTGGCGTTAAGTGTTCAAATGAAACTCGGTCGCGGACAACTTGTGGATCGTGTCCATTAATTTTTAGAACTTTGACAAGTGGGAAGAATTTTTCTCCTTCTTTTGGAGGTCTCACTACACCTTTTACAGTATCTCCTGTTTTAAGTCCAAATAGTCTAATTTGTGATGTAGAAAGATAAATATCATCTGGTGATGCAAGATAATTATAATCTGAAGATCTCAAGAAACCATAGCCATCAGCCATCATTTCTAAGACTCCTTCACTTTCTATTATTCCGTCAAATTCAAAGTCAGAATCTCTGAAATTGTTTTTCTTTCCTTTAAAGTTTGGGTTATTTTGGTTTGCTTTATCGTTTGACCGAACAGCATCATTTTGACTGCTTTTAGCCTTTGGATGCTGATGTTGTGGTTTGTCTCTCGGCTCCTGTTGAGTAGTTTCGTGTGAGTTAGACTCCTGCGTAAATGATTCGTTTTCCTGAGACTCTGATTCTTTTGACTCTCCTGCAACTTCTTTAGAAGAATCTTGTTGAGTATTCTTCTTAAACTTAATTAGTTTACCGATTTTTTCTTTAATAACAGGAATTATCTCCTCAGATTCACCACTTTCTGCAGCAACAGTTTTACTTTCTTCTTGAGGTGTGGCAGTCTTAACAGCAGTTATCGCAGGTGTTTTTTCATTATTAACACGAGCGCGTTTTTGCTTAGTCACCTCATCGTTTTGCTGTGGCTCAGTAGCTATAGTTTCCGGGTTAGCTGCTTGAAAATCAAGAATCTGATATACCAGAGTTTCTTTTTTGACGCCCGCATATTTTATTTTTTTTGCTTTTGCAATCTCTTGAAGCTCAGGAAGCTTCATTTCTTTTAATACAGAAATGTCAAACATGTAATGTTCTTGAGTTAATTGTGAAGTAATTTACTAAAATTGGATAGAGTAATTTTGTTGTATTTGTCTACTGCCGAAGAATGAAGTACTTACAGCTTTGTTATGCAATAATACGAAAAAACATTTACGATACAATAGCTTATGTAAAAAAGAAAATATATTTTTGTGTCTTTAAAAAACAAAACATGCTTCAACGTATTCAGACTGTGTATCTAATACTAGCCTTTCTATTTATGGCCGTAATTCCATTTTTTACGCCCTTGTGGATATTAAAAGATGCAGGTAACTTTTACTTTATGCAAGATCAGATCTACACCGTTTTATTTGGTTTAGGATCCGCAATGATTGTTTGGAGTATTTTAACTTATAAAAAAAGACAACAACAGTTTGTAATGAACAGAGTTGTGATAATTTTGAATTTAATTTTATTGGGATTGTTTGTATATCGTTTGCTAAGCGTATCTGGAGAAGCGGAAGTTTCTGAGAAAGGTATTGGGATGTTTCTACCTATTGTTTCTATCGTGATGTTGGTTTTGGCCAACAAAGCCATCAAAAAGGATGAAGATCTTGTAAAATCAGTAGACAGATTGAGGTAGTCCTATAATCTTAGTTTATTAGTGCGAAGAAAAACCCGAACAATTGTTTGGGTTTTTTTTATGCCTTCTTTGGATATTCTATAATCTCCAAATCTTTAATAATCTCTCCATCAATATTAAAACGCAACATTGTTCGCACTTGGTGAAAACCGCTAATTCCCGCAGCACCAGGATTCATATGCAAGAGATTATTTTTTTTGTCAAAAATAACTTTTAGAATATGTGAATGTCCACAGATAAATAATTTTGGAGGATTGATTGCCATTTCTTCTTTAACGGCTGGACTGTATTTTCCTGGATAGCCTCCAATGTGAGTTATCCAAACGTCAACTCCTTCACACATAAAACGGTTGTTTAGTGGAAAAGACATTCTAGCAGTATGATCGTCGATATTTCCATATACAGCACGTAAAGGTTTTATTTTTGCAAGAGCATCTGTAACGGCAAGGTTTCCAATATCTCCCGCATGCCAAATCTCGTCTACCGTTTCGGCATACGTGAGAATGTTGTCATCTATATACGAATGTGTGTCGGACAGTAGCAGAATTCTGGTCATTCCTAAATGAATTATTGAATTTAAATCTGGTAAAATTACAAAAATTAACGGGTTTTAAATTAACAAATTGTTGCAATTCGCCATTTCAAACCTCCTCAAATAATAAGTATCTTTGCATAAGTTAAAATAAATTGCGGTTGAGATATTTTTTAAAATTATCATACAAAGGGACTGCCTATCACGGTTGGCAGATACAACCTAACGCTCAAAGTGTTCAGGAGGTTTTGCAAAAGGCATTGCAAACCGTTTTGCGCAGCGAAATCTCAGTTGTAGCTGCAGGACGGACAGATACTGGTGTGCACGCCAAGATAATGTATGCGCACTTTGATATAGAAACGCTGCCATACGAATCTGATATTTGTATTTTTAAACTCAATTCTCTTTTACCAAAAGACATTGCGATCTCAGATATTTTGGCTGTTGCCGATGAAGCACACGCGCGTTTTGACGCAAAAAAGCGCACCTACGAATATCATATTAATCAACACAAAAATCCTTTTGAAACAGAAGGAAGTTGGTATTTCCGACATTCTTTAGATTTGGAATTGATGAACAAAGCCGCAGAAATTTTGTTGCTGAAATCTGATTTCGAAAGTTTTTCGAAAGTACATACAGAAGTTAATAACTTTCGTTGCAAAATTACTAACGCAGGTTGGGAGAGAAACAATGATCAACTTATTTTTACCATTAGTGCAGATCGTTTTCTACGCAATATGGTTCGCGCCATTGTTGGTACGCTCATAAATGTAGGAACACACAAAATAACATTGAAAGAATTTGAATTGATAATCGATAGTAAAAATAGATCCGAAGCTGGATTTTCTGTTCCCGCTCACGGGTTGTATCTTACGGCTGTTGATTATGATTATATTCCGCTGTAGTTCCTTTTTGTGAAAGGACTTATTATTTTGAATTAAAAGCAGGGCAAGCAAAGCTAAATAGCGGTGCAAACGGCTCTTAAATAAGATAAATGAAAGCAAAAGCATTCGATACAGGCCTTTTCAAAAGGATATTAAAATTTACGAAACCCTATCAAAGTAGGTTTAATGGCGTTATTGCATTTGCGATTTCGCTATCAGTTTTTGCGGCTTTACGTCCGTATTTACTTAAGCAGACGGTTGACGGATACTTGCAAACCAATGATAGGAACGGACTTTTGATGTACGTTGTTTTGATGGGCGTTGTGCTTATCCTAGAGGTTCTATCACAATTCTTCTTCGTATATTGGGCAAATTGGCTTGGTCAGGATATTGTAAAGGATATCCGAATCAAAATGTTTGGGCACATACTGCGTTTCCGAATGAAATATTTTGACAATGCGCCTGTTGGTCAACTCGTAACCCGCGCCGTAAGTGACATCGAAGCAATTGCAAGAATCTTTAGTCAGGGACTTTTTATGATATTAAGTGACTTGATGAAGATGTTTGTAATCTTACTCTTTATGTTTTATATGAACTGGAAGTTAACCTGGATTGTAATCGTAGCAATGCCAATACTACTGATCATAACAAGGGTTTTCCAACGCAAAATGCAAGTCGCTTTTGAGGAAGTTCGTAACCAAGTTTCCAACCTTAATACATTTGTGCAAGAGCGCGTTACGGGAATGAAAATCGTACAGCTTTTTAATCGAGAAAATATTGAAGCAAAGAAATTTGAAGAGATAAATGCCAAACACAAAGACGCATGGGTAAAAACAATTTGGTATAACTCTGTTTTCTTTCCAATTGCCGATATTATAACATCGCTTACACTAGGTTTTGTCGTGTGGTACGGCGGAATGAAGATTATGGGTGGCGACAGTACAACGACTTTTGGGGATTTATTTTCATACACAATGTTTATCGGAATGCTCTTTAATCCTCTGCGTCAGATTGCTGATAAATTCAACGAGATGCAAATGGGAATGATTGCTGCCAACCGGGTTTTCGCGATTTTAGATACCGAAGATCAAACCCAGATGGACGGTACAATCGAAGCAAAAAATTTTACTGGAAAAATTGAGTTCAAAGATGTTCATTTTGCATATATTCCAAATGAGGAAGTTATAAAAGGAATTAATTTGGATATCGAACCTGGTCAGACCGTAGCAATTGTAGGATCTACGGGAGCTGGAAAATCGACCATAATTAATTTACTAAATCGCTTTTACGAAATCAAAAGTGGTTCGATTTGTATTGATGGCGTAGATATTAGTCGCTACACTTTGGATTCTCTTCGAAGCGAAATCGCTGTGGTTTTGCAAGATGTTTTCCTGTTTGCAGATACGATTATGAACAATATAATGCTCAAAAATCCAAATGTAAGTCGCGAGGATGTGATCACCGCTGCAAAAGTGATTGGCGTACACGAGTTTATTATGGAATTGCCAAATGGCTACGACTATAATGTTAAGGAGCGTGGTGCGATGTTGTCTTCTGGACAGCGTCAATTAATTGCGTTTTTGCGAGCTTATGTGAGCAATCCTGGAATTTTAATTCTAGACGAAGCAACTTCTTCTATAGATTCATACTCGGAAGAGTTGATTCAGAAAGCTACTGAAACCGTGACAAAAGGTAGAACTTCGATTGTTATAGCCCACAGACTTGCTACGATTATGAACGCCGATAAAATTGTGGTTATGGAAAAAGGAAAGATTGTGGAGCAAGGTACTCACGACGAACTTTTATTGAAAGACAAAGGATTTTACCAGCATTTGTACAATTCGCAATTTCTCACAGAGCAAGATATTAGTGTAGAAGTTTCGGAAGATAATTTCGACTTATAATTTCTTTTGGGCGCGACCCTTTGGGTCAGGCCGTCCACTATATCTTTTCTTCCGCAAGCTCCAGAAAAGGATGCCGCTCCCGTCCTTCGCGCGAGCTCCCGTTAATAAACAAGCATAGATTACCATTGAAATAAGCAGATAAACGCTGTTGAAATTCCTATTTAAATATATATTCCTTAATTTCGCATTCAGAAATTTTGCGCTAAGCAAATTCTTTAAAAATTAGATATTTTAGAACAATAATAAATCATACGATGAAATACGACATCATTATTTTAGGAAGTGGTCCTGGTGGATATGTAGCAGCAATTAGAGCTTCTCAATTAGGTAAAAAAGTTGCCATTATCGAGAAAGAAAGTCTTGGCGGAATTTGCTTAAATTGGGGTTGTATTCCAACAAAAGCTTTGCTTAAATCTGCTCAGGTTTTTGATTACCTAAAACACGCTTCAGATTATGGATTGACTGTTTCTGAATTTGACAAAGATTTTTCGGCTGTTGTAGGTCGTTCAAGAGATGTTGCCGAAGGAATGAGTAAAGGTGTTCAATTCTTAATGAAAAAGAACAAAATTGATGTAATTCTTGGTTACGGAACTTTGATGGCAGGAAAGAAAGTTTCTGTAAAAACTGAAGAAGGAACTACAGAATATTCTGCAGATCATATTATAATTGCTACTGGAGCTCGCTCTCGCGAATTGCCAAATATTCCACAAGATGGAAAAAAAGTAATTGGATACCGTCAAGCAATGACTTTGCCTACTCAACCTAAATCTATGATCGTGGTTGGATCTGGAGCAATTGGAGTTGAATTTGCACATTTCTATAATTCAATGGGAACAGATGTTACTATTGTTGAATATATGCCACTTATCGTTCCTGTAGAAGATGACGATATTTCTAAGCAAATGGAAAAATCTATGAAAAAAGCAGGTGTCAAAATTATGACCAATGCTGCAGTTGAATCAATTGATACAACTGGCGAAGGTGTAAAAGCTACGGTAAAAACGGCCAAAGGCGAAGTGGTTATCGAAGCGGATATTTTACTTTCAGCAGTTGGAATTAAAACAAATATCGAAAATATCGGACTTGAAGAAGTTGGTATTGCTACCGATAGAGACAAAATATTAGTAAACGAATTCTACCAAACAAATATCCCAGGATATTATGCGATTGGAGATATCGTTGCTGGACAAGCACTTGCACACGTTGCTTCTGCGGAAGGAATTACTTGTGTTGAAAAAATTGCAGGTCTTTCCGTTGATGCTATTGACTACGGAAACGTTCCTGGATGTACTTATGCTACTCCAGAAATTGCATCTGTTGGTATGACCGAAAAGCAAGCTAAAGAAGCTGGATTCGAATTAAAAATTGGTAAATTTCCATTTACAGCTTCAGGAAAAGCAAAAGCGGCTGGAACTCCAGACGGTTTTGTAAAAGTAATCTTTGACGCAAAATACGGCGAATGGTTAGGTTGCCATATGATTGGTGCAGGTGTAACGGATATGATTGCTGAAGCAGTTGTAGGTAGAAAACTTGAAACAACTGGACACGAAATCCTAAAAGCAATCCACCCACACCCAACAATGAGTGAGGCTGTGATGGAAGCAGTAGCTGCAGCTTACGGAGAAGTGATTCACTTGTAGGTTTCAAAACAATATAATTATTTAAAAAGTTCGTGTCATTCTCAAAGTGACACGAACTTTTTTTTTAGCGACATTTCATTTTAATATCTGACTTAAACATTTTGATGAGATATTAAATTCACGCTAAATTCCATATCACCAAACTTTTCTCACTCAAATAATTCTTAACTTGAAGTTCCTTTAATATTTTCGGTTTTAAGCGATTTGAAATATTTAAAAAATGAATAACATTAACTGAAGTCAAATACTATTTAGACTTTAATAATCTTAAAAAGATACTTTATGGATACTACTAAATTTTTTGATCTAAAAGGAAAAACGGCGATCGTTACTGGGGGAGCCGCAGGAATTGGAAAAGCCAGCTGCGAAATTTTGGCTGCTTACGGCGCCAATGTTGTTGTTTCAGATTACAATCTTGATGCAGCTAAAGCAACAGCCAAGGAAATCAATGACGCGGGCGGAAAAGCTATTGCAATTGATTGCGATGTTACAAAAGATGAGGCGTTAGTAAACTTAGTTGACAAAACTGTCGCTGAATTTGGATCTATCGAAATTCTTGTAAATAATGTAGGTGGTGGTGGCGCAGGAAAAGA
>JBBSQV010000095.1:0-9870 GCA_038243675.1 Flavobacteriales bacterium | reverse complement strand
TGGAGAAGGTGTTTCATCTGAAAATATCAACCGACTTTTTGAACGTTTTTACAGAGTTGACAAAAGCGGATCGCGTGATGTTGGCGGTAGTGGTCTTGGACTTTCTATCGTAAAACATATTATTGAAGGCCACGGTGAGAAAATCTACATCGAAAGTCTTCTTGGTAAAGGTTCAGAATTCTCATTCACCCTCAAAAAGGCGAAATAAGTTTTTCCAATTTTGTTCTTCTTTTATTTCTGGCAGTCCTATAAAAATTTTCACTACTTCCAAATTAGAAATGTTGAAGTTTTCTTGTTTTACGAAAGGCAACATGCTCTTTTTTTGCAATCTTCTTGCTAGATATTCCTGTTCATATTGTCCCGGTGTCGGAATAAGTAAAGCTTTTTTCTGAACCTTTGCAAGATCCATTATTGTAGTGTAGCCTGAACGGCAAATAAGCATTTCGCTTTCATTCATTTTTCGTTCCAACTCTTCCGAAGTCATAAAGTTGTAATAGGTGCAATTTTCAACTTCTATAAATGCAGCTTTATCTTCAACAACACCTTTTATAAAGATTGTTTTTCCATTATACATCTTTAGTTCACGAATTAGAATTTCTTCTAATATCGATCGTTGAGGTTCGGGGCCAGAAAGCAAGACCATCAGATCGTATTTTTTAGGCACTTCTGTTTTTGTCATTCTACTCAACGGTTCTAAATATTTTACAGATTCTAAGGGAATTTTAAGGTGCCCTAGTTTTCCGCTGAGGTTTGGTTTTCCCTCAAAATCTGGAACCCAACATTCCGTAAACTTCTTGATAATTAATCTTTGAACTTTTCCTGTAAGCCAAGAGGTATTGCCGCTTAGGACATTTAGCTGATGCGTTATAAAAACCGAAGGAACTTTTTTTGAATATACGCCTAATCGTGAATCTGAGATTATTCCTTTTAAATTGTATTCAGAAACCCATTTTTTTACTTGTTTCTTTTCTGCCAACATTGCTTCTACCACTGCAGGCATATTCTGAAGCATTTTGAATTTAAAGTCAGACTCTTTTTGGGGATATTCAATTTTGTAAGAAGGCAGTTCTAAGCATTTTAATGTTGGAAATTCTTTTTGCAAAAGCATTAGCGCCATTCCGTCCGAAGCTATAATGGGGTTGAAACCGGAATCAGCAAGTGCTCGGATTATCGGTATGCAGCGTGTGGCGTGGCCTAAGCCCCAATTTAGAGGTGCTACTAAAATGTTCTTTTTTAAAACTTTAAGAGAATTTGACATACAAATAAAAAGTAAATTGAGGTAGCAAGATAAATATATCTAATGTTTTATATATTTCCTTAATTTTGCCAAAATATTATTTTATTGTGGGAAGCAAAAACAAACTTAAAAGATTTTTAGAAAACGACACATTTGATAACGTTTTCCAACCAACGCGAGAGGAAGTTGTTGGTGGTGAATTTCCGTTGAAAGGCAAATGGAATTCAGAGTTCTTTAAAAATGACAATCCTATCGTTGTAGAACTTGGTTGTGGTAAAGGAGAATATTCTGTGGGACTTGCTGAGAGATTTCCTGATAAGAATTTCGTGGGAATTGACATAAAAGGAGCTCGTTTCTGGAGAGGTGCCAAAACAGCAACAGATACAGATCTTAATAATGTTGCTTTTATTAGAACACAAATCGAAATCATTGACGGAATTTTTGCCGAACACGAAGTTTCTGAATTCTGGATTACTTTTCCTGATCCACAAATAAAATACAAACGCACAAAGCACAGAATGACTAATACAGAGTTTTTACAACTCTATAAAAAGATTCTAAAACCTGATGGCGTTATGAACTTAAAAACCGACAGCGAATTTATGCACGGTTACACACTTGGACTTCTTCACGGAGAAGGTCATGAAGTCCTTTACGCAAATCACGATGTTTATAAAAATGAAGGTTCTCCAGAAGAAGTGACTGCAATTCAGACTTTTTATGAAAATCAGTATTTAAAAGTAAACAAAGCGATTACCTATATTAAGTTTAAAATTAAATAATTCAAAAATGAATTATGTGCTGCCACTTTTATATGGTTTTTTTGCCGCCTCTGTTGGAATTCTACCTCCTGGAATGATCAATATGACAGCAGCGAAGATCGGCATGCAGGAAGGTCGGACTAGAGCATTGGTTTTTGCTGCTGGTGCCGCGATAATTGTGTTAATTCAAACAGTTATTTCATTGTTTTTTGCGGACATAATTGATAAAAATCCATCGATTTCCCTTTTGCTGCGAGAAGTAGGATTTGCTATTTTTCTGGGTTTGACTGTATTTTTCTTTTCGCGGGGAAACAAAATTGCTCCGCCGAAAAAACATCTAGAAAAGCATAGTAAGAAAAGTCGCTTTTTCTTGGGAATGTTTCTGTCTGCGATTAATGTCTTTCCAATCCCTTTTTACGTTTTTATAAGTGTTTCCTTGGCGTCTTATGACTATTTTGCGTTTACTAATCGCGAAATTATTTTGTTTGTAATAGGGTCTGGAATTGGCGCATTCACAGCTTTCTATATATATATCGCTTTTTTTAATAAGATGGAAAAGAAAGCTGCCTTCTTTATGAAAAACATGAATTATATAATTGGCAGCACAACCGGAATTATTGCTTTCTTTACGTTGCTCCGAATTGTTAATCACTACTTGACGAATGGATAAAGAAGTAGATAGCATAAGCTTTTTTGAACGCGTCTACGACGTCACCCGCAAAATCCCTTATGGTAAAGTCACTTCGTTTGGTGCGATTGCAAGAGTTTTAGGTTCACCTAGATCTGCGCGAATGGTTGGCTGGGCTTTAAATGCTGTTCATAGCCGCAGCGATGTTCCGGCGCACAGAGTTCTCAATAGAAAAGGACTGCTTACTGGTAAGCATCATTTTCAAGGCACAAATTTGATGCAGCAACTTCTGGAAAGTGAAGGTCATATTGTTATTGAGAATCAGCTGCAAAATTTTGAAGAAAATTTCTGGACTCCGCCAATGGAACAATAATAGAACAGCTGCTATCTGCTGCTTTTCTTTAAGAGACAACAATCTTTCAACACTTAATTTGCTATTTTCTTTTGAAGCTTATGCTTCGATCAACGAACTGACTTCATTAATTATACAGTTGATTATCTTTTAAATCAAAACATTTCAAGCTATCTTTGCAATATGAAATCAGTTTAAATAAAGATAATTATAACTGATAATTTTTATATATTTAGATAGATGAAATTAGATAAAAAAGCAGTTTTAAGCGCCCTTGAAAGTATTTCAGTTGCAGGTGAAGGGAAAAACATGGTAGAAAGTGGCGCAGTGACTAATGTAGTTGTTTTTGGAAATGAAGTTATTGTAGATCTTGTACTTGCTACACCAGCGATGCACATAAAAAAAAGAGCTGAAAATGATATTATAAATACTATTCGTGAGAAGCTTTTAACTGAAGCTAATGTGAAAGTAAATATCAAAGTTGAAGCTCAAGAGAAAGTTGAAATTAAAGGAAAACAGATTCCTGGAATTAAAAATATTATTGCCGTTGCTTCCGGTAAGGGAGGAGTTGGTAAATCTACTGTAACTGCCAATCTTGCTGTTACTTTAGGAAAAATGGGTTTTAAAGTAGGAGTTCTTGACGCAGACATATACGGACCATCAATGCCAATTATGTTTGATGTCGAATCTGCAAAACCTACATCGATGGAAGTTGATGGAAAATCAAAAATGAAACCAATTGAAAGTTATGAAATCAAGATTTTATCAATCGGTTTCTTTACTGCTCCAAGTCAAGCTGTAGTTTGGCGTGGGCCAATGGCTTCAAAAGCTTTAAACCAAATGATTTTTGATAGTCACTGGGGCGAATTAGATTTCCTTCTAATAGATCTACCTCCAGGAACAGGAGATATTCACCTTTCAATAATGCAGGCGTTGCCTATCACAGGTGCAGTTGTAGTTAGTACACCACAAGCTGTAGCTCTTGCAGATGCACGTAAAGGAGTTTCGATGTTTTTGTCAGAAGCGATCAATGTTCCTGTTTTGGGAATCATCGAAAATATGGCATATTTTACTCCAGCAGAATTACCTGATAACAAATATTATATTTTCGGACAATCAGGTGCTAGACATCTTGCAGAAGATTTAAAAGTTCCATTTCTTGGGGAAGTGCCATTGGTACAATCTGTAAGAGAAGCGGGCGATATTGGACGTCCAGCAGCATTGCAAGAAGGTTCAGTAATATCAGAAGTATTTAAAGAAATTGCTCGTAATGTGGTTCAAGAAGTAGTAGCAAGAAACGAAAATTTACCAGCAACCGAAGCAATTAAGATTACAACTATGGCAGGATGCTCAAGTGTAAAAGGGAAATAGTTCGCATTTAACAATATGGAATAGGCGTTGCGCAATTCTAACATTTACGAGTATGACAACAGAGCAATTAAATATTGAAGTAGAACGCGCATTAGAAGAAATTCGACCGTTCTTAAAATCAGATGGTGGGGATATTAAACTCATCAGCATTTCAGATGATAAACATGTTACTGTTCAGCTACAAGGAGCATGCGTTGGTTGTAGTGTGAATCAGATGACGTTGAGAGCAGGAGTAGAGACAACTATCAAAAAGTTTGCTCCACAGATCGAAACTGTGACTAATATAGGGTTATAAAATTTTTTGTCCACCAAAAGTAATCGCTATTAATAACTCCTGATTATGAAAAACCTTGCCAATGGATTGCTCGTATTATTTCTGGTAGCATCTAGTTCGCTAGTAGCACAAATTGTATTCAAGCCAGCTTCTTTTTTAGACAATAACGGAAACAAGACAGATTGTTTTATTAAAGACGTGGATTGGAAGTCAAATCCAATATCTTTTGAATATAAGATTGCAGGAAATGATGTGGTACAAATTGGAAAGATTGAAAACGTGCAGGAATTTCAGGTTGGTGAACTTGCAAAATACATTCGTAAGATAGTAGATATAGATCGATGGAGCAAACCTTCCCCGCCTAGCCTTTCGAAGTCTCCTATTTATAAAAGCGAAACATTATTCTTAAAAGTTTTAGTAGAGGGAGACGCGACATTGTATGGCTATGCGGATGGAATTTTGAGTACTTATTTCTATGCAGTCAGTGGTAAAAGTCCAGAGCAACTTATTCAAAAACAATACATAGCTTATGATGGAACAAAAGATGTTGTTTATAAAAATGATTTTTACAAATCTCAACTTCAATCAGTACTGGGTGGAGATATCATAAAAGAATCTGATATTAAGAATTTAAGTTATTTTAGAAATGACTTTGTAAAGCTGTTTTAAAAATACAATCAGAATAAAGGGGATAGTAAAACATTGGTTTCTTCAAAATTAATAAAAATTCATCTTACTCCCAGACTAGGCGCAGCTTTTAATAGTGTGGATGTAGATGTTACTTTTGCAGAAAATACTAATTATAAATATGATTTTGGTGTGAATACTAGTTTGCGATTTGGACTAGAGTTAGAGGCAATATTGCCATTTAACAGAGGGAAGTGGGCAGTCGCCGTTGAACCTGGGTATACTTCATACAAAGCAGATGGAGATGGAACTGAATTCACTGATAATATCGATTTTCAAGTCGTCGATATACAATTCGTTGCTAGACATTATATGTATGTCAATAAGCAATCCAGAGGTTTTATAAATGCAGGACTTACTTACTCGTTTAATATGGATAATCCTTCATACTTTCCTACTCGAAGAGTCTACGGAGTTAATTTTGACGTTCAGCCAACTTTCGTAGTGGGTGCAGGGTATAAATACAATAAATTAAGTGCAGAGTTTAGATTTTCTGGACAACAGTTTTTGGTTAATGCCGAATATTGGAAAATTAAATATAATTCATTCGCACTGACACTTGGTTACGAAATTTTTTAAAAGAAATTAAATAAAAAGAATTATCGATTTTGATTCGTGTTCTATAATATTAAAACAATCTATATACTCTTTTATGAATAAAATGTCCTACTTTTTGCTGTTATTATTTTTAGTAATAGCTAACTCAACCCTAGCACAAATCAAATTTAAACCAGCATTTTATATCGATAATTCTGGAAATAAAGTTGAAGGTCTAATTAAAGATGTTGACTGGAAATCAAATCCTACAACATTTGAATTTAAAATTTCTGAAGAATCAGAAGTTGGGATTAAAAAGATGGAAAATGTGGAAATGTTTCAAATTGAAAACCACGTGAAGTACGTCCGGAAAACTGTAGATGTCGACAGATGGGATGTTTTTTCGCCAGTGACAGTTCAGAAATATCCAGTCTATAAGAGTGAAACCTTATTTTTGAAAGAGCTTGTCAATGGGGGGGCAGTATTATATTTGTTTGCTGATGGATCTTTTACAACTTTCTTCTATGAAGTGGACGATTCAAAACCAAAACAACTTATACGCAAGGAATACATCGTAGAGCACGTCCTTGGTTATACCACGAAATATACAAATTATTTATACAAACGCCAATTACTGGCAGATTTGAAGTGCGACGGTATCACTGAAAAGGACGCTAATAATCTGAGTTATTATCAATCAGATTTTGTAAAATTCTTCAAAAAGTACAATGAGTGTAAGGGAGAATCTTCAGATTTGGAAGTCGCAAAGAAATTAAAATTTCATCTTTCTTTTAAGGCAGGTGTGGTCCAAAACTCTTTCGAAATTAAATATCAATCAGATGATAGATATGATTATGATTTTGGTTCAAAAACGCAAATTAGATTGGGATTGGATGCTGAAGTTATTTTACCTTTTAATAAAAATAAGTGGGCTCTTTTTGTGGAGCCAGTTTACACCGCGTTTACGGGAAAAGGGGATGGTACAATATTTACAGATGATGTAGATTATAAAGCGATTGAGGCGCAGTTCGGAATTCGTCATCATATGTTTATCAATCCTCAATCTAAAGTTTTTTTAAATTTAGGAGCTGTTTACGCATTTAATATAAATGGTGGCGAATATTACGCAAGACGTTACAGCGGACCATTCTCTTATGTAGTTGAACCGCAATTGCTGCTAGGTGCTGGATATAAATACAATAAACTCAGTGCTGAAATTAGATATATAAATGCTCAAAATTTGATTGTAAGGCAAATTGATTGGGATTCGAAATATACTTCTTTAGCCTTTGTGTTAGGATACCAGATTTTTTAGAGTTGAAATGTGATGTGATAAATGTCATAGATGAATTTGTATAATTAATTGACCTTTGCATCAGCAAATGGAAGGTTATTTTGAAAATATTTTACAATGATTGAAACAGATATATTAATAATTGGCGCGGGTCCCACAGGACTTTTCGCCGTTTTTGAAGCAGGATTACTAAAACTTAAATGTCATATTATTGATGCTCTTCCACAACCTGGAGGGCAGCTTACTGAATTATATCCAAAAAAGCCCATATTTGATATTCCGGGCTATCCCGAAGTATTGGCCGGAGATCTTGTAGATAATTTGATGGAGCAAATCAAGCAGTTTCAACCTGGATTTACGTTGGGCGAAACAGCCGAAACGATCGACAAACAAGAAGACGGAACGTTTATAGTTACTACCAATAAAGGAACAAAACACCACGCCTCTGCAATTGCGATTGCTGGTGGTCTTGGAAGTTTTGAACCTCGTAAACCTATCATCGAAGATCTCGAATTCTATGAGAAAAAAGGTGTAAAATACTTCATCAAGAATCCAGAGAAATTTAGAAATAAAAAAGTTGTGATTGCTGGTGGTGGCGATTCTGCATTGGATTGGAGTATTTTTCTTTCTGATATTGCTTCGGAAGTTACTTTGGTGCACAGGCGTAACGAATTTAGAGGAGCTTTAGACTCTGTAGACAAAGTACAGGAATTGAAGAACCTTGGTAAAATAAAATTAATCACGCCAGGAGAAGTAATTGGATTGCACGGTGACGAACATCTAAATGCGATAACGGTACAGGAAGGTACTTCTAGTCAGACAGTCGACTGTGATTATTTGATTCCGTTATTCGGGCTTTCGCCAAAATTAGGAGCGATTGCAAACTGGGGATTGGAAATCGAGAAGAATGCAATCAAAGTGAATAATGCTTTAGATTATCAGACAAATATTCCGGGAATCTATGCTATTGGCGATGTCAATATTTATCCTGGGAAATTGAAGTTGATTCTGTGTGGTTTTCACGAAGCAACTTTAATGTGTCAGAGTGTTTATCAAATGTTGAATCCAGGTAAAAAGTATGTGCTTAAATACACGACTGTTGCTGGAATTGATGGTTTTGATGGAACTCGAAAAGAAGCTGAAAAAGCGGTTGTCAAAGCAATTGAATAAAGCTTTTATTCTTTAATTTTTTAAAAGATTGATTATGTCACAAGACGTAAAAATTACCATAATAGATAGAGATGGAGTATCACATACGGTAGATGCACCAACAGATATGAATATGAACGTGATGGAACTAGTTCGTATGTACGAACTTGCTCCCGAAGGCACAATAGGCACTTGCGGCGGAATGGCTATGTGTGCATCTTGTCAATGCTACGTTGTCAATGATGTTCCGCTTCCTGAGCGTAACGACGACGAAGAAGCGATGTTGTCTGAAGCATTTAACGTTAAAGAAAACAGCCGTCTTGGTTGTCAGATTACTTTGACTCAAGAAATTGATGGACTTTGTGTGGAATTGGCGCCAGAATCGTAAGCTTTTAGCTGACAGCTGTCAGTTGTCAGCCTTTAGCTTAGCTGCTGAGGTTATTATTTTCGAATAATATAATTTAAAAGCTCCGAGATTCGGAGCTTTTTTTGTATTTGATTTTCTGTAAATGGTTGCAAGTAAGACTCAATTTTATCTAATAAAACGGATTTTTTTTTGTTATTTAAAATTTGCTAAGAAATAGTCCGCAAACTGTGCTCGCAATCGATCCCCGTAAACTTGTCTTTTCAAGCAGGGCGAGACCCGAGCAAAGCGAACAGGCGAAGCAAATCACATAATCGGAATTTTGCAAATCTAGGCGTCGTTGACATAAATGTTCATATTTACAAAAAATATTACAATAATTGTCAAACCTATATTATGTGATTTCTCCTTCGTCGAAATGACAAGTTTGAGCTTAAATTATTATTCCGAATTAAAAACAAATTGTCAACCAGGAGTCATTGGAGGAACAAAGCAATCGCGCTTTAAACTCAATATTATTTCTAGAAAACGACAGTTTCTTTCTATCTGAAACGGGTTACAAATTAGTAGCTGCAAATCATACTCGCCACACTTTCCCACAAACTTGTCATCCTGACTAAGGCAGACCGAGCGTTGGCTAACTGGCGAAGCAATCTCATTTGAGATTCAAACACATAAGTGTAAATTCTATTTGATTGCTATCAAGAATTGCTTAGAAATTAATATCGCAAACTATACTCGCCAAAACTCTCCGCAAACTTGTCACTTTGAGCAGAGCGAGAAGTCACATAACCAGACTCAAGTCGGTTTTTTCGGGTCTCCTTCGTCGAAATGACAACTTTGAGAGAAGTATAGTGTTGCAATAAATTGTAGCGGAGTATATTAGCAGTCATATTTCTAAACAAAAAATGCGATTGGTGTCATTGCGAGAAACGAAGCAATCGCATCTTAAACTCATTTTCATTTATACGACGACGCCCTTTTCTTGCTAATCAAATTGTAGTTAGCAATCACTTTTACTGATTCAACCCCTCACATCAATCGCACCACAAGTCCGCGAGAGGGATAGAAGAGAAAATCCTTTCTTGTGGCTTTGCGGAGCAAAAGCTACAAGAAAGATTGGGAACGAATAGGTACTATCTTGAAATCAAACTGTTTTTACATTTATTTTTTATAATTTTGTTTAACCAATGGAAAGCATTTCTTCCTTAATTGA
>JBBSQV010000094.1:0-10029 GCA_038243675.1 Flavobacteriales bacterium | reverse complement strand
TGCTAATTGAATTTGATTCATCCAAATGTCACCTTCTCTAGCAAATAATGCCACAGAAGCCTTTCCGTCTTCGGTATTATAAATAATTATTTCTTGTTCTTCCTTCATAAATAATAATCTAAAAAGGCGTTGCGATATTTAATTCAGCACAAAAATCTGCGATTGTAGCATCGGTCGTCTTACTTTGAGTTGCTAATTCTCGCAATTCAGCAGTTATAGCTTCAAGGTCAATCGCATCTTCTTCTTCAAAAGTATCTACATAACGTGGAATATTCAGGTTGTAATCGTTGGCTTCGATGCTATCTGCATCGCCGTAAACAGGAACTAAATGAGAATATTTGGCGTTGTTGCTTCGGTCTTTGTAGGTATTTATAATCTTGTCAATATCTTCGGTACGGAGTATATTTTGCGTTTTTACCTTTTCAAAATGTTGGCTGGCGTCAATAAACAAAATGCTTTTGCTACGTTCGGCATCTTGGTAACGGTCTTTCATTAAAACCAAAATACAAGTTGGAATACTGGTTCCGTAAAAGATATTCGCGGGCAAACCAATTACGGCATCAAGATAGTTTTTTTCTTTAATCAAATATTGACGGATGTGTCCTTCGGCACCACCTCTAAACAAAACACCGTGCGGCAAAACAATCGCCATTGTTCCGTTATCGTCTAATTGATGCACCATATGTTGCACAAAAGCGAAATCAGCTTTGCTACTTGGCGCGAGTTTTCCATAAGCGGAGAAACGATCATCATTCATAAATAAAGGACTTGCACTCCAGTTTGCAGAGAATGGCGGATTCGCTACAATGGCTTCAAAACGCAAATCAAAATGTTGAGGACGCTCTAAAGTATCTTCGTTCTTGATGTCAAATCTTTTGTAGTGAACGTCGTGCATAATCATATTCATACGACATAAGTTGTAAGTCGTAGGATTCATTTCTTGTCCGTAAAATGAGCTAACGCTTTTTACTTCTTTGGCAACACGAAGTAGGAGAGAGCCAGAACCACAAGTAGGATCGTAAACACTTTTCAGTTTTTCTTTTCCAACCGTAACCAATTGTGCCAAAACACTACTTACTTGTTGTGGTGTGTAAAATTCACCCGCTTTTTTTCCAGCGCCACTTGCAAATTTTCCAATCAGATATTCGTAAGCATCACCCAAAACATCGCTGTCGGTATTTTCTAAATCGAAATCAATTTCGTCCAAGTGAATCAGGACTTTTACAATTAATTCATTTTTATCAGCTTCTGATTTTCCTAGTTTATGAGAAGTCAAATCCAAATCAGAAAATAAGTTTCCAAAATCTTCTTCACTTTCAAAACCCATTGTGCTTTGCTCAATATGAGTCAGCACTTTAGCAAGATCGCCGAGAATGAAATTATTTTTTCCACCAGCATTTCCGCGTTTTGCCAATTCTGAAAACAGTTCAGAAGGCTCTAAGAAAAATCCAAGTTTGTCAATAGCGAGTTGCTTAATTTCTTGCATTAGCAAAGCTTCTTCGGGATGTCCCGCAACTTCTTGAAAAGTAAGTCCGTCTGGTTTGAGTATGGTATTGGCGTACAAATCCATTTTTGTACTCAAGTACTTGTAGAAAATGAAACCTAATATGTAATCTCTGAAGTCATCTGCATCCATTTTGCCACGAAGGGTGTTTGCAATGTTCCAGAGTTGTTGTTCTAATTTTTGTTTTTGTTCGGCTGCCATGAAGAATTTATTGTTGAAGATTTAAAAACCTGATTTTAATAAACGCTAATGTAGCCAAATTTTAGGTTTTTTTAAGATATAATACCTAACTGAAATCGATGGTTGAATTGAAGAAATAAAATTTATTACTCACATTCCGAATTCAATTACCTATGTAAATTTATAATTGATATATTAGCATAAATAACATTAAATGCAAGTACTCGAACTAAGTAATTATGAGGACATTATAAAAGGAGGAAGTTCTCAGCCTATTTTGATTACAGCTTTCGACGACGGCGGAATTTGTAAGCCCTATGTTATGAAAACTTACAAGAAAAAGTATATTGAAGAGAACTTTTCAGTAGCAAAAGAAATACTTATTATAGAACTTGCGAAGGAATTTGATTTACCTGTTCCCAATTATGGGATTATTAAAACTGATAATAAAGATTTAAAGAGCTTCTATGATCAGGAGCATATTGATTTACTTGATGATGGATATAAGTTTTGCACTGAGTATTATGAAGGCTATGTGATAGTGAGCGCGGTAGCTTCTTCAAAATTTCTCAAAGATTATGAAACTGAAAATTTGTTTGCATTTGATAATTTGATTATGAATGTAGATCGTGGTGGATTTAGAAATAAACCCAATCTTCTAATACAGGATGAAGAAATGCTGCTTATAGATCACGAACAGACTTTTCCTTTTATTAATAGTTTTCCCAATAATAGTACAATAAATTTTCACTCTATATTCAATAATTTTTATTACCAAAATCATATTTTCTGGAATACCCTTAAGAAAAGACAAAAAGCAAAAAAGGAGATGTTATTTGAGGAGTTTATGGAAGTTTTAAAAAATTTAAATATTGAAAAGTATAGAGCAATTTTTGCCGAAATGGATAAATATGATATTAGGTATGGAGAAATAAATACTATTTTTGCCTATCTTTATTGGTGTAAGAATAATTGTAACTACATAAAAAAAGTTTTAATAGATAGATTGAAATGAGTGAAAATACATACATATATAGTATATTGAAATATAAGCATTCTGCCTTGCTGGGGGAAAGTCTCAATATTGGTGTGCTTATCTATTTTCCCTACGAGGATAAAATTGTGTTTAAATATTCGAAGAATCTAGCGCGTATAAAATCAATATATAATGTCATTTCTGAAAAAACTATAAAGCATTATTTAATTCAAATTGAGAATAGTGTTAAAAACATTAAGGTTAATGAATTACCTTTCTTCGATCTCAATAAGTACGAATATTTTGATCTATTTATTGAAAAAAATATTTTACCACGAGATGGTAGTGTGCTGCAATTTGGGCAAAGTAAACAAGCTTCGTTAAATTCAACAACTGTAGATGACACTGTCGATTTTCTGACCAACAGATTTATCATTGATATTCAAAAAGGTTACAGTTTTAATAGTTCTTCGAAAGAAACAGATTTGAATAGAAAATTTTATGGATATCTTTCTAATCTTGATTTCGATAAAATCAATAGCAAAGATGAAAAATTTTATAAAGACTATAAAGTTGTAAATGAAACAGGCACTGAATTTAATTTCGAGTATGCTTGGCAAAATGGTACATTAAATCTCGTAAAAGCGATTAGTTTTGATTTAAAAGAAGCTCGAGGACTTGCAGATAAGGCTTATAAAAATTTTGGCTTATTTACAGATTTAAAAAATGAAGCTGTTGAGAATAACCTTAGATATGATTTATTAGTAGGGAAACCTTTAACAAAAGATCTTTATCGTGAATTTGACCACGCTATTAGTCTTTTAAGTAATTTAGATAAAGTTGACATTATCTTCGAAGAAGAAATTGAAAATTACAGTAAAATTGCAATTGAAGCATTGACAGCTGATTTAATTAAATAATTCCAATCAACGCCCAAATCCCCTAGCCCTGATGGGAGCGGCATCCTTTCTTGTACTGCTGCGAATAGCTGCAGTACAAGAAAGATACAGTGGACAGCAGGATAAAGCTCCAAAAAAAAGATATTATAAATCTTTAAAGTTGATCTTCAGCAAATCTTTCAATCTTTTAATCTTTCAATTCCTCTATTTCCCGATACAATAAGTAACTTCCGTTATATTTAAAGGGTTTGTAGATTTGGAGGTGTACAATGACATTACCTTAAAACAGAAATTAACTGGATTATTAGATTCATAATTACTATCCAAAATAAATTCAAATCAGAAATTATGTCAAAAACTATCATTCAAAACGTAATTCGTACTTCTTCCTCCAGATTCTCCTTTTACTAATATTCCTTTATTCACTAAATCAGTAATATCTCTGAGGGCTGTGTCTGTGGAGGTTTTAGTCATTTTAGCCCATTTACTGCTAGTCAAATTACCTTCGAAATTATCCATTAGTTTATTTAGCATCAGTTGCTGACGCTTATTACTTATTTGACCTGCGGATTTAACCCAAAAATTATGTTTATCGACTACTTTATCAACGATTACACTTGATTGAAGTATGCTGTTTTTAAGGCATTCTAAAAACCAAATAATCCAATCTGTGATTTCTAAATCGTCTTTTTGGGTTCGCTCTAAAATAGCATAATAGCTTTTCTTTTGTTTATTTATTTCAGTGGACATACTGTAAAATCGTTGATTAACTCCATCAGATTTTGACAGTTGCATATCTGTTATTGCTCTGGCAATTCTTCCATTTCCATCGTCAAATGGGTGTGTGCTTATAAACCATAAATGAGCTACAGCTGCTTTGAGTACCGATTCTAAATTTTGTTCGCTATTAAACCAGTCCAAAAACTGTTTCATTTCGAACGCTAAATTTTCGGCTTTCGGAGCTTCGTAATGTACTATTTCTCTACCCATTCCACCAGAAACTACTTGCATAGCTCCTGAACGCCAGCCGGCGACTTCAATTTTGTACAAACCACTTCGTCCAGTTGGAAACAATGCGGCATGCCAACCAAACAAACGATCATCGGTGAGTGTTTTATTATCATTTTGTGTAGCATCAAGCATCAATTCTACAATTCCATCGACATGTCTATCGGACTGTTCTACACCTGAATATTCTAATCCCAATCTTGTAGCAATGGAGGAACGAACGAGTTCTGGGTTTAATATTTCACCTTCTATGGCAGAAGTTTGCAGTACATCTTGAATTAAGGTTTCTAAATTGGCTTCGTCTTTTAGTTCATATCCTAGTCCTTCTACTTTACCCATAAGTTTGCCCTGCAAGTTTCTTACTTCACTTAGTAGTGTAATAAATTCCTGTTCATTATATGTAAACGAAGGCCAACTTTTTAATTGATGGATGTAGATTGCCATTTATTTTTCTTTAATGCGATAAATATAGTAATTATTCTCCGCAAAAAACGCGGTGATTAAGTAGATTATTCTCCGCATACTTGCATTAAAATGAATTTATTAAAGTTTGAAATAGAATTGGATAGGGGTTTTTCCAATAATGTTATTATTGTAGCATGCTGCACGGACGTTGAACTGCAACTTCTGTGCAACATTGTCCTTATAAATGTAGATGAAATATCGAGGAAAATTATTCCAATCAGCGCCCAGATTCCCTAGCCCTGATTGAAGCGGAAATCCTTGAGGCTGTATTTGCTTTTTTGCAGCAGCGGCGGGCAAGAGTGACCTTAGTCCCGATAGCGATCGGGATCCTTGCCCGCCCACTGCTGCAGCAAATACAGCCTCAAGATTGTAGGGTAAAGCAGGAAATAGCTTCACAAAAAATGTATGATTAAACCTTAAATCTCATTTTCGCAAAATCTTTTAATCTTTAAATCTTTAAATTTTTAAATCTTTCAAGTTTTGAATCTTTCAATTCTTCAATTTGATTACTTCCCGATACAAAAGTTTAGCAATACACCTTACTCAGCCAATAATTGATTGAAAACTCATGTCGTATTGTTGGTGGTTGAACATCGTCGATCTTCCATTTTTTTCACTTCAGTTTTTTATTTTTTGGTGGCAAGAAATTGTCGCCAGTTACGACACTTTTTCCTGTCTTATCTTCTAACTCTAATCTAGCGTTTTTTGCAACTGATCCGCCTTTTTTACCTGCAGCAGCATTTTCAGTAACTCCGATTGCTTGATCATTTTCAGCAATTTGCCTAGTGGAGAGTTCAGCAAGAGCGGTGAATATTAGTTCGGCTTCACTCATATGATCACGCAAGTTTTGAGATTTTAGTCCTTTTACTTCTTTGTGCTTTTTTACAGATAAGCCAGTCCATTCTTGATGAATAATATTTGTAAGTATTGCAAAGTCTTTTTTCTCTTCAACTCCAGCTTCCTTCCAATAATCAGTTAACTTATTGCGAGATTCTTGCCCCATCATCCGTTGTTGAATCCACTTTTCGCTTCGTCCGTGTTGCTGCCAATTTTCTCTTGCTCGATCAATACTTTGCGCTGGGTCTTGTATTTCTTGTATTCTTTCATAACCTACTTTTGCGAGCCATTGCTTAAAAGGCTCGGCTTTTGGAGAAGGTACTGACTGTATGATTCTTAATAAAGATTGAGTGTTGACAATATCTGTAGTTCGCATTTTTCCGTCTGCAGATTTCATTTTGAACTGTCGACAAATTGTCGACAGTTCAACTCCATCAGTAGATTTTACTCGTTTTTTCATTTTAAACCAATAATCACGAGGATTAACGCTTTCCGTGAGTACAGAGACAACATCAATAATTGAAAAGTACCATTGTTCCTCTATATCGTTCCAATGAGTTCTAATTTCTTTGCTTTCAAATAACTTGATATTGTTCATGGCATCTAATTGTAGTTCTGTGCAAATTTATAAAAAGTTTAATATTTTGATAGTGGGTTACTATACGTTACTTTTAAAAGATCAAAAAAATAAGCTGGGTTTCATTTTTTTCTAATAGAATAAATATACAAAAAATAACTCCAATCAACACCCAAATCCCTAGCCCTGATTGAAGCGAACCCGAGCGGAGCGAACTGGCGAAGCAATTACAGACTCAAGATTGTAGTGAAAAGCAGGAAATAGCTCCATAAAAATCTGATTCTAAGCTATCTCTTAATTTAGATTATTTCGCTTATTTTGATATTTTCGATTCCATTACTTTCCTATACAAAAATTCGCAAAAATATTTCCAAGCAGCTCATCTGATGATACTTGCCCTGTAATTTCGCCGAAATGGAAAAGTGCTTGCCTGATGTCAATCGCCATCAAATCGCTTGGAACCTGCTCAGCGACGGCATAACTAACTTTCTGAATCTCCTGCAAAGCCTTGAGCAAGGCATCGTAATGACGGGTATTGGTGATAATGGTCTCGTTGTTGCGAAGTGCGCCGGTGTTGACAAACGACAATAACAGATTCTTGAGGGTCTCAATTCCGTCCTGTTGCTTGGCCGAAAGCAGCAAAATATTGGGAATCGCCTCGGTCAAAACAGCTTTTTCGGCTTCGGTAAGCTTGTCTGCTTTATTGCCCAAAATCACTAATGGCTTGAGTGGATGCTGATTCTTGATTTTCTCGAGCTCAATCTGAATTTCCTGTAGCGTGCGGCCTTGACTGCTACCTTCGGAAGCATCAAAAAGGTATAGAATAACTTGTGCTTGCTCGATTTTTTCGAAAGTTTTCTTGATTCCGATGCTTTCGACAAGATCTTGGGTTTCACGAATTCCGGCGGTATCGATGAATCTAAAACTCATTCCGCCAATTACCAATTCGTCCTCGATCGCATCTCTAGTTGTACCTGCAATATCCGAAACAATCGCGCGCTCTTCGTTGAGAAGTGCGTTGAGCAAAGTCGATTTCCCCACGTTTGGTTCGCCGACAATCGCCACGGGAATTCCGTTTTTGATCACGTTTCCGATGGCGAAAGAATCAATTAATCTTTTGAGGACAAATTCGATTCGGGTTAGAAGTGCTTTAAATTCGGTACGATCGGCAAATTCTACATCTTCTTCGGCGAAATCTAATTCGAGTTCGATTAAGGAAGCAAAATTCAGCAATTCTTCCCGTAGTTTGGCAATTTCGTTACTGAAACCTCCACGCATTTGCTGCATTGCAATTTGGTGTGATGCTTCGTTGTCTGAAGCGATTAGGTCGGCGACGGCTTCCGCTTGGGATAAATCCAATTTACCGTTTAGAAAGGCACGGAGGGTGAATTCGCCCGCATCGGCCATTCGGCAACCACTGCGAAGTAGAAGCTGGATAATTTGTTGCTGAATATAAGTAGATCCGTGACAGGAAATTTCGATAGTATTCTCGCCAGTATAGGAGTTCGGACCTTTGAAAACAGATATCAGCACTTGATCTAGCGTTTTGACTCCATCGACAATATGACCTAGGTGTAAAGTGTGAGAGGCAACTTTAAGCAAATCCTTGTCGTGGATTGACTTAAAAACAGTCGCGCCAATATTGATCGCGTCTGCACCTGAAATTCTTACAACTGCGATGGCACCCGCTCCCGAAGGTGTGGCTAAGGCTACTATGGAATCCTGTTGAATCATTGTGGTAAATTTTAATGCAAAGATATTCTAAACATCTCAGTTGGCAAGGGATTTGGCGCGGTGTTAAAAAAACGTAAAACTTTTTTTAACAATATCGTATCGGCAATAGAATCCTTAACTTTATAAACAAACCTAAAATATATTATGACCAAAATTCTCTTTCCAACTGATTTTTCCAAAACTGCCAAGAACGCGTATTTGTACGCGTTGACTATGGCGAGAGCGATAGATGCTGATATTATTGTGCTGCATTCTTTTTTGCTTCCGCTAATTGATGAGTCTGGAATTCCCGCAAACTTTAAAGAGGTTTTTGATATTCTTACTTTACAAAATCAAGAAAAATTGGATGAGCATATGCTTTTTCTAAATAGAGTGGCGAGCAAAAGAGGTTTTGAAGATATTACTGCGACTTCGGTTTTAAAATCCGGCGATCTGCATTTGGCGATGGAACAAGTGGTAGAGCAAGAAGGAGTAAATCTGGTAGTAATGGGAACTAGCGGCACTACGGGTTGGTTTGAATCTATTTTAGGTTCGCAAACTGGAGATGCAATTGCGTCCTTGAGCGTTCCGGTGATGAGTATTCCGTTGGGATTGAAATTCACCAAAATTAATACGATTGGATTTGCCAATCTTTACAGAGAAAAGGATTTTGACGCATTGCAAAGACTTTGCGCAATGACCGCACCTTTTAACTCTAGCATCAAAAGTATATTTGTAAAAAAACCAAATTCTGATGTAACGCAAGAGCAAATTGATGCGTGGGAAAGCAGATGTGCTGGGCTTAATGTTCAGTTTTTTGTAATTCCCGATGATGATATTCGCGCTACGATTGACGACTTTATCAGCAATCAAAATATTGATGTATTGGCAATGCTAACCGAGAAACGCGGGTTTTTTCAAGAACTGTTTAATAGCAGCTTGACCCAAAAATTATCAAACAAGCTAGATATTCCAATATTAGCATTTCACGAACAAGAATTAAATTAAATAAGAATATTATGGCTATTGAAACGATTAATCCTTTTACCAACAAATCTGTTAAGAAATTCGACGAATTAACTGAACAAGAATTAGAAACAAAAATTGACACAGCGCATAAACGATATGCAACCTGGAAGGATACTAAAATAGAAAAGCGTGCGGAGTTGTTGCATAAAGTTGCTGCGATAATGCGCGAACGCAAAAAAGAATTGGCTCAGCTAATCACTCTTGAAATGGGGAAACTTATTAAGCAGAGTGAGAGCGAGATTGAAATGTGTGCTTCGGTTTACGAATATTACGCAAACAACGGCGCCGATTTTATGAAAGATAAAGAGCTTGATGTGGATAGCGGAAAAGCAATTATGAAACTGTCGCCAATCGGAATCATCCTAGGGGTGGAGCCTTGGAATTATCCTTTTAATCAAGTTGGGCGATTGACTGCGCCAAACTTAATGTTAGGGAATGTTGTAATGATTAAGCACGCCTCAAATGTTCCGCAATGTGCGCAAGCTATCGAAGATATTTTTAAAGAAGCTGGAGCCGAAGACGGAATTTTTACTAACCTTTTCTTGAATAGCAAGCACATCGCAAAAATTGCCGAAGATGATCGTATCGTTGGAATGTCATTGACCGGAAGTGAAAAAGCGGGATCTAGCGTTGCTGAAGCTGCGGGAAAAAACTTGAAGAAATCAGTTTTGGAACTTGGAGGCTCTGATGCATTTATTGTACTTGAAGATGCGGATATGGATGTAGTAATCAAAAATGCGATCGCTGGAAGATTAGGAAATATGGGGCAGGCTTGTACGTCATCCAAAAGAATGATCGTGTTAGAATCTGTTGCTGATGAATTTACTAATAGATTATTAGA
>JBBSQV010000093.1:0-10406 GCA_038243675.1 Flavobacteriales bacterium | reverse complement strand
TGTCCATTATTTTTTACATCAGGAATCATTAGAAGGACATTTTCCAGACAGACGAAAATTTTTAAGTCAGATTGCAGTTGGGCTGGCAGCAATTCCTTTTTTGAGTTTGATTTATGGCGTGATTAAAGGGAAATATGATTTCAGAGTTATAAAGCAAGCGATATTTTTTGAAGATCTTCCAGATTCTTTTGATGGTTTTACAATCACCCAAATTTCTGATATCCACAGCGGAAGTCTGGACAATGAAGAGAAGATTCAATATGCAATAGATTTAATAAATGAACAGAATACAGATTTAATTGTCTTTACTGGAGATATCGTAAATAGTCTTGCTAGCGAAATGACGCCGTGGATAGAAGTATTTAAAAAGATTCACGATGCGCCTTTCGGCAAATATTCCATCTTGGGGAATCACGATTATGGCGAATACATCATATTTGATACAGAAGAAGAAAAGCTTGCAAATTTCAATGCTATCAAAGGATTGCACGAAAAAATAGGCTTTGAGCTATTGTTAAATGAAAATCGCATTTTAAAGAGAGGTGAAGATTCAATAGCATTAGTAGGAGTGGAGAATTGGGGACACCGTTTCAGAAAAGCGGGAGATTTGACAGTTGCTTCGAGAGGTTTGGCAAATTCTGATTTTAAAGTGCTATTAAGCCACGACCCCTCGCATTGGGAGTATGAGGTAAAAAATGACGATCGGAATTATCAGTTAACCCTAGCCGGACATACGCACGGTTTCCAGTTTGGAATAGAAATCCCAGGCTTTATTAAGTGGAGTCCAGTATCTTACGTTTACAAGCAATGGGCGGGACTTTATGAGCATCTGAACCGTTATATTTATGTAAATAGAGGATTAGGATTTCACGCTTACAGCGGTCGAGTGGGGATTTGGCCCGAGATTACCGTATTGAAGCTAAAAAAGAAGCAAAAAATATCATAATTGTGTTAATAATAGTACATTTGTATAACTATTTTGCCCGATTTAATTAATAAATTGCCACTATAAAAATAATAACAGATGTCAAAATTCGGAGAACTTATACAGGCAAAGACCCCAGTTTTAATTGGCTTTTATGCAGATTGGAATGAGCAGTCGGGAGACATTCATCCTATCATTAGAGATGTGGCTGCTGCACTTGGCGATAAAGCGAGAGTTATAAAGATTGATGTCGATAAGAATCAAGAACTTTCTGATGCTTTGCGAATAAAAACACTTCCTACTTTGATGATTTACAAAGATGGGCAAATGGTGTGGAGACAATCTGCAACACTTGACGCTAATTCAATCATTTCAATAATGGGCGAATATTTCTAATCAAGAAGTCTACATTCATAATCATTTTCTTTTAAATACTGCAACACTTTCGGCAAAGCAAAGTGCAGATTTTTCCACGCTTTTTCGCTATCGTGAAAAATAATTATGCTGCCAGACTCCACATTGTTTAACACATTATCTAAACATCTTTCAGGTGTAATAGTTTGATCAAAGTCGGCGCTCAGCACACTCCACATAATAATCTTATACCCTTTTTGCAAAACTGCTGTTCCTTGTGCTGGAGTAACTTTGCCGTAAGGCGGTCTGAAATATTTCTGCTTTTGATTGGCTAAATTTCCAATCGCATCTTCGCACATTTTAATATTTTCCAAATAAGTTGCAGTCGAACTTCTCCAACCATTAATGTGGTTTTGAGTATGATTTCCAATCGCATTTCCAGATTCTAGAAGTCGCTGAAAGATTTCAGGCTGTTCTCCCACATTTTTTCCGATACAAAAGAACGTCGCCTTCGCATTGTACTGCTGCAACTGTTGCAAAACCCAATCGGTTATTTGTGGCGTTGGTCCATCATCAAAAGTGAGATACACTACTTTTTCATTCTGCTTCTCACTCCACATATATTTCGAAAAGATTTTCTTAACAATCCAATGTGTCTTTACCCAGTAAAACATAACATTAATATAATGAAAAAAGGCAGACAATTGCTGTCTACCTTTTAAATAAGTAACTCAAAAACTTTTATTCGTTCTTACGACCAAAACGTTTAAAACGCTCGTTCATTTTATTAAATCGTACTTTCTCAGTATTGTAAAAAGTAGGATCTTGATCTTGGACAACTAGCAATAAACTTCGATATCGCTCGATGTCTGACATGATTGTTACCGCAATCGCGTTCTGACTAGAAGAAGGCAATCCAGCATAAAATGTCAACGATTCTTGATACTTTCCAATAAGCTTAGTAAGCAAAGCTCTACCTTTTGCCTCTTCGCCAACAGCATAATATCCTGCCGCAAATGGCTCAAGCATTGTGTAATATCCAAAATAATCTACCGGCATTTCCTTCATTGCAAGATTAATGATGTTTTTTGCTTTGTCAATTTTTTCTTCATTGATAAGCTGCTCCATCAGTCTAGCCATATTTGTACGGTAGGTAATACTGTTTTTACGCGTTTCAGGATCGTGGTAAATTTCGGTGCTTCCGCTATTACCCCAATTCCAATCCATCACAATTTTGTACATTTTCTCGCTATCAATCTGTCCCATATCAAGGGGACTCGCTGCCTTTGCAACTGGATTTTTAAGCGGCACAAGTTTGTAAATCATTCCGTCAAGCTGCAGATAATCCTTCATCCACATATAGTCGTCGTCTCCAAAAGAACCTCCAGTAAAGTAAATAGGACGTTTCCAGTTATTGTTTAAAACAACGTCGAGCATCATTATTCTGTTTTTGTAGAGAGCAGATCCTTTAATGTCAATATCAATATAAGGAACAATTGAGTCGTAATACTGCTCGCTAACTACCTTATTTTTAATTACATTTTCTTTGTTAACAGGAATTCGAATCTTGTTAGTCGGGAAGAAATGCAACTTCTGTCCATTGCGCATTTCCACCATCGTACGCGGATCATCACTTTTTAAGAAGTTCATAAATTCGTCAAGTCCAACGCGCGCCTCGGTGCGAGGACTAAAAATTGCAGCATCAAGATTGTCACCTACATACTGAGAGTGCTCAAAAGATATTGGAAGTCCTTCAGCTTCGTAGGATTTGGCTTTCATCGAATCGATATACCAATCAGTCATAAATAAACTAGTATTTACAACTTTTACATCGGTTCTAAACCCTTCAATTTCTTGAGCATACCATAGTGGGAAGGTATCGTTATCGCCAATGGTGTATAAAATTGCGTTTGGTTCACATCCTTGCAAATAGTTTTTGGCTATTGCCAAAGCGGTATAACGGTCAGAACGATCGTGATCATCCCAATTTTGAGCTGCCATCAATACAGGAGCTGCTAATAAACAAACGGCAACTACAACTGGGCCAGCAATCTTTGGTTGAAGGTGTTTTTTGATAAAATCGTAAACCGCATAAACTCCAATTCCAATCCAAATCGCAAATACATAAAACGATCCTACAAGCGCATAGTCTCGCTCTCGAGGTTCAAAAGGACGCTCATTTAGATAAATCTTCAAGGCAAAACCTGTAAACAGAAATAGTACCAAGAGCACATAAAAACTTTTCTGATCTTTCTTCGCGTGGAAAACCAGCCCAATAATTCCCAAAATAAAAGGCAAGAAGAAATATGTGTTTCGACCTTTATTATTCAACACATCGCTAGGTAAATTGTCTTGTGGGCCTAAATGCATTTCGTCAATAAAAGTAATTCCACTCAACCAGTTTCCGTCAAGATTGTCATATTTTCCTTGAATGTCGTTCTGTCTTCCAGTAAAATTCCACATCAAATATCTCCAATACATATAGCCAAATTGATATTCAAACATAAATTTGAAATTGTCTACCGTAGTTGGTTTTTCGATAATTAAGTAGTCGCCGTAACTTTTTAGGAATTCGAGATAGCCTTGATTGTCAATTTTATCTTGAGCATAAGCAATTCTGAATTCTTTGACAGTTTTGTCAACTTCGCTGCGCAACTGCGCCACGGCGCCGCGTAATTCCTCGTCGCTAATATTTTCGACATCTATTCCATATTTACCCAATTCACTTTCGTAATCGTAGTTAGGATTGATTTTAAACTCTAGCGGATTGGTAAAGTTCATATAATTTTCAGCGTGATCCGTGCTCCACATACGAGGTAAAATCGTTTTGTGGTAATCGTCGCTGTTTTGCTCTGCGTCTTTCCAATTATTAGTAATTACATACTTTCCAGTTTTGTAATCACGCTCGTAATTTGGTTTTTTGTCTAGATATGGTTTGTCTGGATCAAGTCCAGCAAACATTTCAGAGAACTGTTTTCCATAAAATAATGCGTTCGATCCGTACTGCTCACGATTGTAGTAAGCGAGAACTTCCGCGGCATCCGAAGGTTTGTTTTCGTTAATTACCACATTCGCATTAGCACGAATAGGAAGCATCAACCAAGTAGAGAATCCGATGAATATAAATAGGACACAAAGAATAAGCGTGTTGTAAAACGGCAAATCTTTTTTGTTTGTGTAGTTCAGGAAGTAATAAAACAATCCAATCAGGATCAATGCAGCGATGACAGTACCGCCGTTGAAAGGCATTCCGAAAGTGTTTACCATAAAAACCTCACTTTTTCCGAAGAAGGCAAGAGTCCAAGGCAGTAGTAATTGGAATATAAATAATAGGACACCAACTACAACGATATTAGCAATGATAAAGTTCTTAGTAGTAATCGTTTGATAATTTTTGAAATAATACAAAAATCCGATTGCAGGAATTGTCAAAAGTGCCATAAAGTGAACTCCAAAAGTAAGTCCCACCACAAGAGAAATCAGTAGTAGCCATCTGTTTCCTCGTGGCATATGCATTTCTTGTTCCCAACGAAGTCCAAGCCAAAATAGTAAAGCAATTAAGAATGACGCCATTGCGTACACTTCTGCTTCCACAGCATTAAACCAAAAACTGTCCGAAAAAGCAAATGCTAGTGAGCCTACAAAAGCACTTCCAAGCAAAGCAACTTCAGCATTTTGATCAATAGTAGCAAAGTTTGAAATGATCTTTTTCAGTAAGATAGTAGTCGACCAAAACATAAATAAGATGGTAAAGGCGCTCGAAAATACCGACATCATATTTACCATTAGAGCAACTTGATTGGCTTCCATTGCAAACATCGCAAAGAAAGCACCCAGCATTTGGTAAAGTGGTGCGCCAGGAGGGTGTCCAACTTGAAGTTTGGCTGAGGTAGCAATATATTCGCCCGTATCCCAGAAGCTCAATGTCGGCTCCACGGTCAGCGAGTAGGTTATGAGTGCGATTGCAAATGCAGTCCAACCCAAAATTGTATTCCACTTCTTAAAATTAAATGCCATCATATTAAGGGAAAGTATTATTTTTTTTATCACGACAAAGAAAATGCTTTTTTACGTAACGAAGTAGTAAAAAAATTATTTTCACTTTTTTTCACTAATTGTTTGCACCATTGAGAAAATGTTATAAATTTGCACCCGAATCAGAATTGGTCTATGGTGTAATGGTAACACAACTGTTTTTGGTGCAGTCTTTCTAGGTTCGAGTCCTAGTAGACCAACAACACTCTGAAAAAACCCTGTAACTTTAGTGTTATGGGGTTTCTCTTTTATAGGAGGTTTTCCATTCAAAAATTTTGAGATTCTACTTCAAGTCGGCCATTAGTTGTCGTAATTTTTCTTTTTTCCTAATAATTTGGGTGTTGCGTCGGCTAGAAAATTAGTTTTCAAGCTTGAAATTCTCTGCAAGCCGCCGCCGCGCTGTCCACTATATCTTTTCTCGCTTAAAAAAAGCGAGAAAAGGATGCCGCTCCCATCGCTAACACGGAGGAAGGGTTAGTTGAGGTTTTTTGCTAAATTGATACTCAGCAATACTGTCGACTTTCTTAGTGTTTTTCAAGATTAAAATACAACGTAGAGTGTTGACTTAAAATAAATTATAATAATATTTAAAAATTTGGAAGGTCAAGATAAATATTTTAATATATTTGTACTATACAACTTGTATAATACAAACTAACTATAAATGAAAAATGAAGAAAAATTAAACGAACTACTACTTTCTTGGGAGAATACATACAAGAAAGGACAACTAACGCTATGGATTTTTATCGCACTTCAGGAAGATAAAAAATATGTAGAAGAGATTAAAAGTTTTATAGAAACAAAATCCAACGGTACTATTAGTTGTGAAGAACAAAGTCTTTATCGAGCATTACGGAAATACGAATATATAGATGTTCTTGCTCACGAACTTAGAGATGGCAACAAAGGGCCTGAAAGGAAATACTATTATATGACCAAATTGGGACAAACTCTTTTCAGTCAATTTGTAAATAGGAATATTAAATTGTTCTACACAGATGAAATTAAAAATCTTTTAAAACTATAGCATTATGAAAACTATCACACCTTATTTATTGAGATTTGCACTCGCTGCAATCATATTAACCATACTCTTCAGATATTTTTTGAGTTATGGAATAGAGCACAGAGCATCAACAACAATAGCTATAGCTGCAATAACTTATGCAGTTTTAATGTTCGTTTCTGGTTTTTACTATGGCAAAAAAGACGGAGAATATTTGCCAATATTTGATATTGGTTTTAGGTTTCATCTTGCTACTTATATAATTCATAATGGAATAACACTACTGTGGATTGGACTGAATTTTGGATCCAAATACGAGAATCTCAACCTGCCGATTATGATTGCATTGTACTGGGGAGTAATTCTTTTTATACATCTCATCTTCTATCTTTGGGCGAGAAAAAATTCAATAAACCATTTAGATAAGCAGGATATTTTCGAATAACATTTAAAGGTGCTGACAACACAATGATTCTTATATATTTATCAGCGACAAGTAATATTTTTCCAAATAACTTGGGTGTTGCGGCGGCTAGAAATCTAGTTTTCAACCTACAAAATTCTCTGGAAGCCGCCGCCACGCTGTCCGCTATATCTTTTCTCGCTTAAAAAAAGCGAGAAAAGGATGTGCTTCGTCAGTTCGCTTCGCTCGGGTCGCTCCCATCGCTAACACGGAGGAAGGGTTAGTTGAGGACTCTTGCTAAATTGCAATAAATGATCAATAGCAAGAGAGATCCATTGTTAACTCTATGCCATCATTGTGGTTAACGTTAGATTATTGTTATCGCTAGCACGAGCGTCCCGCTCGTGCTCATCATAGAAATAAAGCGTCAAAAAGATTTTCCGAAAGAAATTGAACAGTGCCGGTGCAATAATTTAAATTATAATAATTACTCAAGATTGTTTTTTAAGTTATTTTCCTATATTTCCATATTGTAATTAAAAACTTTAATTTATTTCGATATTCGATAATAGATTATAAGTCAGGAGTTTCAATTAAGCATTATGACCCCATCACAAAACACAAATTTATTAACTTAAAAATAAGCACTATGTCCAACATCTACGACCAATTATTATCCGATCAAGTTACACATTTAAGGAATTATCCTAATTATTTGCCTTACATAAGTGAAAATTACGATCAGGCAAAATTCAAAGTACTGATAATTGCTGAGAGTCACTTCTTACATGAAAAATATGATAATAAGATATCTTCTGACCATTGGTATGATCGGTCAGAAGAAGTGGTTTTAAAATTAAAAGACAATCTTTCTGGAATGAATACACGTTTAGTAATTAAAGATTTTAATGGCGCAAATCGTAATATTAAGCCATATCGTATTTTCTTAAATTTAGAGTCCGCTTATCAAGATGTTTTTGCGGGCGCACAACTTTTTAAAGAATGTGCGTATATAAATTATTTTCAAAGGCCAGCGGAGAGAAATGGTAAATCAATACTTGCAAATAAAAGAGATCACCAATATGCGTTTGATAACTTGTCAATTCTAATTGAAACTATCAAACCAGATAGAGTAATTTTTGTAAGTCGCAAAGCTTTTGATTCTTATAAGTCAAACGTTAAAGAAGTGGATTACAAAAAAATAAATGTAGTTCCTCATCCTGCATGTGCATGGTGGAACAAAGCATCTCCACGTTACGGAATAAATGATATGCCTTCAACAGGGAGGGAAAAATTTATTAGACTTATAAGTAAACAGTAAAATGTACGGTTATAGGTCAAAAAATAATTATTATCTTATTGAAAACCATCTCCTATAATAAAATCGATGCTAAAGAGTCCGACTATCTTTATGTCGAAACTTCTCAAATAGCAAATGCTGGCAAAGGACTTTTTACAGCGATCGATATTTACAAAGACGAGATGATTGCAGTTTTTACTGGCGAATTACTCAATGATGATCAATCAGCTGCCCGTGCTGAAAAGGGAATTGATAGATATTTTATAATAATGACCGACAGATCGACATTGGATTCTATGAATTCTGAGTGTTTTGCAAAATTCGCAAACGATGCAAGTGTCAATTCTGAAACTACTTTCAAGAACAATGCGAAAATCGCAATTGACGACAACGGACAAGTTGGACTAATTGCGCTTCGAAGAATAAAAGGTGGCGAAGAGATATTTTGTAGCTACGGAAAAGCGTATTGGAAGAAGTGGTTGAAATCAGTAAAATGATAATCATATTATAATTTCGCATCTTGCTTTGGTAATTAATAAACCATCAAAATGAGAATTCCAGAAGAAGCCATCCCTTTTACCTATAAAGAATCTAAAAGAGTTTTTGATAACAACTTATCTGTCAAAGAAGGAGCAGAGAAAATCCATCAAGAATGCAACATCAAAATTAATTCAGCAGGCGATTATATTTATTATTTTAGATATTTAATGACAGGAACCGGTTCATGCAGATCCTTAAGTAAATTCACTCAAGAATATTATTTAAAGAAAATCAAAGAAGATTACGGCAAGGAGCAGTTCGAAAGATCTTTGGAAGCTTTCAAAAACCTAATCGATAAATTCGAAAAAGACAAACCAGGAACGAAAGTAGCGATGCGAAAAATATTAGAAAAGTATAAAGAGCTAGCTTAGAGTCCAAATCCAAATTAAAAAATAACCGCCAAATGTGTACTGTAAGTTTTATTCCGAATACTCTTAATGGTAATTTCGTCTTAACATCCAATCGGGATGAAGATGCGAGGCGGCCAACTGTTGCACCTAAGATTTATAATTTCGAAATTGTAAAGCTCGCATTTCCAAAAGATGAAATATCTGGAGGTTCGTGGATTGCAATTAGCGAGAAGGGGAAAATCAACTGTTTGCTCAATGGCGGTATTGGATTTCATCAAAAACAAAAATATCATACAATAAGTCGAGGCACAATTCTTCTCGACTTAACCAAATCAGAACTTTCGACACGAAGTTTTTTTCAAGATACCGACCTATATAATGTTGAACCGTTCACAATTGTTTCGATTCAGCAGCAAGATGCGAATGTTATTGATTTGACAGAAGTAATTTGGGACGGGACTAACAAGCATTTTAGAAATCTCCAAGTAGGCCAACCGCACATTTGGTCATCAGCGCAATTATATACAGACGAGCATAAGGAATTGCGCAAAAAGTGGTTTGCAGATTTCATCGCATACAACCAGTCGACTTTGACAAAAGATAGAATTATTGACTTTCATTCAGGCAGTCATTCAGAAGATGTTGGAGTAAATGTTATTATGCAACGTGGAGATATACTAAAAACTGTTAGTATCACGCAGATTACTTCGGAAGATGCTGCGTTAAAGATGAGCTACTCTGATTTGTTGAGAGATGTCAAAGTGGAGGTGGTTTTGTAAAATAGAGTAACGAGTGGACTGTATTTACTGCGGTGCTGACTTTTCGTTGCCAACTGTGTAGCGCCAAACTCCAAAACTTTAACCCAAAGAGCGCAAAGAATAGAATGATAGATAAACCTATATTTTCAATAAGACTATTGTAGTTCAACTTTGTGGGAACGGATTACACCCGAGGCTTTAGCCGAACAGACGAAGTAAATCTGCGCGAGTAGTGAAAACGTTTTTTTATACGTTTTTAAGAAATATTTCTTCAATGAGATTAATAACAAATTTTTTTTATAAATCGCTAACGTCCAGACTCCCCATCTTCGGTTAAAGAGTTTGTCGAAATATCAGAGGGGGTTGGGCAAGAGGAAGTCTCCTTTGCGATCTTTATGGTAAAAATCTAAGCTCAAGGAAATGCTCTGTAATCGCAACCAAGAGAAATTTATTAGATAATATTATTAGCCCGAATCTTCAATAACACCCTCACGTCCAGGCTCCCTCTCCTTTGGAGGGGGTTGGGGGGAGGACTTTTGCGTTAGGGATTGCAACGGAAATCCTTTTTGGGCTTTTTGGCCCAAAAAGATTGGGAGTGGAAAGCACGCCCGAAGGGAACGCCCAAAAAAAAACAATTTGTCGAATATAAACTACTTTTCAAAAATTATTCTTCGACTACTCTTATTAGAAAATGTAGGCAATTGGCATCTAAAAAAAATCTAATATTCAATT
>JBBSQV010000092.1:0-10423 GCA_038243675.1 Flavobacteriales bacterium | reverse complement strand
TGTTACAACAAATACTCCGCTACCGCTTTCAGGTGCATTGCAAACCTCTTCCAAACTACCATCGGCAGTAAGTGAAAATGATTCTGTTTTAAACTTCTCTAATTCTTTGTACATATATGATATAATTGCTCAAACAATAGTGGCCGCACAGAAATGTGGACTTGTATTGTTTAAATTTCCGTGCAAAAATAGCGTTTCTTAAGGCGTTTTCCGAATTTATATTGAGAAAATGTAGGGTATGTTTGATTTAAGAAATATTGATGGTAAAATTCGCGGAAGAGATTCGAGTTTTAAGGTTGTGCTAATTAATTGTTTTTTTTAAATCTATATATTCCATTAAAAGTCAAGCAAGCAGACATAGACGATGGAATATTTATATTCTCACTTCAGTACCAAAATTCTTATATCGCAACAAATCACGAGTTTAATAAGAAATACTAAGATGGCCGAAAACATAACAGCAGATAAATATTCAAGAAAATACATATAAGCAAATATTAAAATCAAGATTATACCCTTCAAGTAAGAATGATTTTTTACTACAGTTACACTGGTAAATATTCGTCAATCAATATTTTTAATCCTACCGAAGCTTTCTCTTTAATCACCAACAGATTGATCCCGTGGTCTACCGAAGGATTTGGATCGATATAAACAGTATCACTTTCAAAAGGTACCGATAGCAGTAATGATGCAGCGGGTTGAACAAGCATCGAAGTTCCGACGATTACAAATAGATCTGCACTTTCGGTGATTTCAAGAGCGTTGTCAAATTCAGTAACCGCCTCTCCAAACCAAACCACATGCGGACGCATTTGACTTCCATCTTCGGCAAGGTCTCCAATTTCTATGGCTTTATCGTACGGATATAGCAAATTTTCGTCGATAGAACCTTTGCTTTTCTTTAGCTCCCCGTGCAAGTGTAGCACATTTGTCGATCCCGCTCTTTCGTGCAAATCATCTATATTTTGAGTAATTATCGTCACTTTATAGTTGTCCTCTAGTTTGGCAATTAGCAAATGTGCCTCATTTGGCACAACATTATCCAATTCTGCTCTTCTGCTATTATAAAAGTCCAGTACCAATTGCGGATTTCGCGCAAAACCTTCTGGCGACGCGATATCTTCAATATTATGTTTTTCCCAAAGTCCCATCTGATCTCTAAAAGTGCTCAATCCACTTTCTCGACTAATTCCAGCGCCAGTGAAAAATACGATGTGTTTTTTTGTGGTCATTTTTTGAGGTGTTTTTAGGAGTTCTAATTATTAAAATCCTAATTCATAGCACCTATTTACAACAAATTTTCTGAATGTTCTCTATTATGAAGATTTTCTTTTGGGCGGCTGCGAAGCACGGGGCTATGCACTATATCTTTGCTGCAACAATGACAATTGCTTTTTTGATTACTTGGTTATGATTGCTCGGTTGAAATTTTGTTTAGCAGCAAAGGATGCCGTCGCTATCCCTGCCGTAGGGAGTCGGGTAAAGTTCGAGATTTTGGTAATGTAGAAAATGGTACAAAATACGCTATTGGGATATTGAAAATATTTCAAAAAGAATAATCAGACAGCACTTAACTTTGCAACAACTAATTTCTCAAATTCAATACTACCAATTGGATTCAACAATAATTTGTCAAGATCTTTGGCAAGAACTTCATATTCATCATCTCGATAATATCGGTCAACCATAGGCTCTATAAATTCATCATAAATTATTTTAGCAATATAGTTAAGCAGCACTCTTTTCACAGCGTCTTGATCATAATAATCACCCTTCACCTTAATAAATTCTTTCGCTAAATCATAAATACTGTAACCAGCATTAACCACTTCGCGAAATGTTCTTAATTTTTTTTCAAAGTCTAAACTTTCATACTCGTGACTTCCTGCTCCAAAATAAGTTTTTAAAGAATAAGGAATGCGAACATTTTTTTGAATTGTTGAGAACCGTGCCATAAAATATTATTTAAAATTTACTTATTGATGGTGTTTCATTTACTTCTTACTCACATAATTTTAATTTTTCATTAAACCTACACACTCAATATCCGCTTCAAAGTATCTTGCATTGCAATTCGAAAAGAATCATCTTGAGTTACTTTTTTATAAAGATCAAGTTCATTTTTTCTATGTTGCGCCATTACATCATTGAATATTTTATTGAAGGCGATTTCTCTGTTTTGACTGTCACTGTTACGAGCATATTTATCTTTGAAATCTGGATGTACTTGAATTTTCTGGGCTAGACTAACAAACTTTACTCTCTGCTCCTCTGGAGTGGCATCCCAACCCTGAAACCATCTTTCGTTAAAACTATTAATGATTAAGTCTAAAGGGTTTTCGTCTTTATCTGTTCCGTGGGCTCCTCGAGGATTTGGATTTTGAGGATCTAATTCACTTTCGGCATCGTCTAAGCCTATACTTAAATTTAGTTTCACTCTTTCCAATCCGTAAGTAGAAAGATCTACTGAATCTAATAGTTCGTCTAAAGCATCTATATCTTTATCGACAATTATTAATTTCGGAATCAAGAATTTTAAAAGCCAGAATAATTTCTCCCAATTCAAAACTTCATAGGGAAGAATTGAGGCCATCTGTCCGTAGATCTTTACAAACTGCTTAGCTTTTATTTTGAAATCAGCTTTCTCACTGTCTTCCAATTCTAATTGAAAATTGAAGCGATCGGCGGCAATATCTATGATTGGACTTAAATATTGACCGTCTACTTTTTTGAAATATTTATCGACAAAATCTTCTACTTCGGCCCATTCATAAACGCCAACATCATCCAAAATAGCCTTTATTTCGTGTAAGACGTTAACATCTGTAGCTTTATTGAGCGAAGTTGCGGTGTAGAAAGGTTCAAATGAATCCTGAATTTCTTGAGTTGAATTAAAGAAATCTAAAACGAAAAGATCTTCTGTCTTCTTGCCCAATTTGTTGGCTGAACGATTTAATCTTGATAATGCTTGAACGGCCAAAACTCCTTGAAGTTTCTTGTCTACATACATTGCGGTAAGTTTGGGCTGATCAAAACCTGTGAGGTATTTATTGGCGACAACTAATATTTTATATTCGTCCGTATCAAATTTTGAACTGGTTTCTTTTTCCGCAAAACCATTGATACTGTCTTCACTATATTCTATTCCGTCAACCGTTTTCTTTCCTGAAAAAGCAATGATAGCCTTGAAAGGATTGCCTTTTTCTTTTAGAATACTCTGAATTGCAAAAAAATACCGAATCGCTGATTCTATACTTTGAGTCGCAACAATCGCTTTTGCTTTTCCCTTTAGCTTTTTGGTGTTGACAATCTGATTGATAAAATGATCCAAAGCTATATCCGCTTTGATGGCAATAGTTTGTTTATGTTGTTCTACAAAAGCTCTTAATTTTTTCTGTGCTTTGTTAGTATCAAATAAAGGATTGTCTTCAATAGATTTTTCTATTTCATAGTAACTTTTGTAGGTGGTATAATTGGCCAATACATCCAAAATAAAACCTTCCTCAATTGCTTGCTTCATCGAATATAAATGGAAAGGTTTAAATTTTCCATCTTCCTGCCGTTGACCAAATTTTTCTAAAGTATTGGATTTAGGAGTTGCTGTAAACGCAAAGTAAGAAGCATTCTTACTCATTTTTCGCGAACGCATTGTATCGAGAATGATATCTTGCGTTTTATCTTCGTCTTGGTCAGAATCGTTACTACCCATTGACTGATTCATAGTGTCTGCGGCAGATCCACTTTGACTACTATGTGCTTCGTCAATGATCACTGCAAATCGTTTATCTCCTAAATCTGCAATTCCATCAACGATAAAAGGGAATTTCTGAATAGTGGTAATTATTATTTTCTTACCACTTTCTAAACTCTCTTTCAGTTCTTTAGACGAATAAGCAGGAGCAACAATATTTTTAACCTCCGAAAATTCCTTGATATTTTCTCGTAGTTGTTTGTCTAATAATCTTCTATCTGTCACGACAATCACCGAATCGAATAAGGGATTGTTTAGACCTTTCCCGCCAGGAGTTATTTCGCTTTCTGGGTAGGTTTCTATCAATTGATAAGCAGCCCAAGTAATGGAATTTGATTTTCCCGATCCCGCAGAATGCTGAATTAAATAAGTTTGTCCAACACCGTTCTTGCTGGCATCGGCAATCAGTTTCCGAACCACATCTAGCTGATGGTATCTCGGAAAAAACAAGGTTTTCTTACTCAATGTATCTGATTCCTTTCCATCAAAACGCACAAAATGCTGAATGATATTAGCCAGACTTTCACGAGTTAAAACCTCATCCCATAAGTAGGAAGTTTTATGTCCAAAAGGATTTGGAGGATTTCCTTTACCATAATTATGACCAAGGTTAAATGGCAGGAAAAAAGTATTCGCTCCATCAAGTTTCGTGGTCATATAAACTTCATCCGTATCTACCGCAAAGTGTACTACGCAACGACCAAAATTTAATAGAGGTTGCGTAATATCTCGCTTAAGTTTATATTGATTCTGACCGTGAACTTTGGCATTTTGTCCCGTCCAGTGATTCTTGAGTTCCATCGAAGAAAATGGCAAACCATTTACAAACAACACCATATCGATTTCTTCGCCAGGATTTATTAGCGAGTATCGAACTTGTCGAGTTACACTAAATTCATTCTTATCAAAATTATCTTTTATAGATTGACTACTACTTGCCAATGGCAAAACGTAAAACAATGTAAAATGAGCATCATCAACTTCCAAACCTTTGCGAAACAACCGCAAGATGCCGTACTTTTTAATCAACCGATCTAACCGCTCCAAAATTTTGAGCTTCCAATCACTTTGCTTTTGGAGTTTCGCCAATTCCAGCGGTTGTGTAGTTTCTAGAAAATGCCAAAAACGAACCTCATCAATCGCATATTTTGGATTGAAGTCATTTGCAAAACCTATATAATACCCATTTCCAGAACGGTATAATTCCTTTGGACTTTGCATTTGTCCTTCCTGCTTTAATTCTTCTAAAGAATTACCTGCAAGCTTTTTTTGTATGGAGGATTCTAGGGCGGCTTCGTTGGTTTGGTTAGTCATTTTACTTTTCTATTTTTATTTAAAAAATATGATAATGTTCATTAAACTAGTTCTTAAAATTCTCTAGAACATAGTTAATGATAACATTTTCGCTTTTACTAATAACATCTTCTTTACTATGTTGTTTTATAATGTAAGTCTCATCGAAACTTGAGTTGTATGCTATCTTAACTTTTTTGTTTTTTATCATCGAAATACCAAACTGGTTCAAAGATTCGATAAAACTTAATTCAATATCTTTTTCAGAGACTCCTTCATGGATCAGCTTTTTTTGCAATAAAATGGATTTTATTTCTGGATCCAAATCCTTGTTGTATTTAGATTTTCTTAAAGGATAAATATTTACAATACCATCATCTTCGTAAATTTTCAAGTAATATTGCTTAGCTTTCTTTATTAAAATTGGATTTTCAATAAAGTCTTTCCTCCAATCTGTACATTCACTATTGCTAATAATATTTTTTAATGAATCATCGATATTATCTAAATCAATTTCTCCAATCAACTCTTTTAAATAGTTACATCTTTTTATAAAATATTCACTATTCCTGTTACCAGTTTCTTTTAAAAGCCTTTTCCAGCTTATGTCACGATGTAACCCATTTATTAATAATGACCAATTTGTGGAGTACAGTAAATAATCTCCTTTTACTAATAGTGCTCTTCTAAATATTTCCTTATCAAAATCAATTAAACCATTCTTATCAAACAGCTTATCGAATTTTTTATAAAGAAATAATATTCCGTTATAATATTCTAAGTCTTCGTCATCAGTCCAATCGATCTGATTGTCCGATAAATAATTATCATAAATCCCGGAAAAAGATAATAAGGCTATGATTTGCCCATTTAAATATGGGTGAGATTCTGCACGTTGGATAAAATCTTCCCATCTATCTGATTTTAAAAGCAATTTGATTTTTAATTTTTCTTCCTTAATCTGCTGTGGCTCAAATCCTTTAATTTCTTCATTTAATATAGTCGAATATATATCACCACTATAATTACTAATAATTTTGTCAATCGCAACAATGCTCTCATGAAAATCTTGCGGTCTATTATAAATTGTGTTTACCACCAAATTTCTAACTAAACGATCCCATCGAATAAATTCTTGTTCATTTAAAGAATCTCTATTCTTCAACAGAAATTGAAAAATTGCATAAAACAAAATCCTTTCGTTATAATTAGCTTTAAAGTCATTTTCAAAAGCTTGGTTTATGATGGATTTTTTATCTAAAAGTGAATTATCGTTAAAATAATTTCGAATTATAATATCGTCATTAACTAACAAATCTAAAATGTCAATATATTTGATAATAGAATCCTCCGTTAACATTTTTAAAGTTAAAAATTTGTAATAGGATAATTCTGAATCAACTGAATCAAATTCTTTGATAATAAAATCAAACTTATCCACATTCACCTTCGCAACTTCGTTTAACGATACAAATGCTAAGAGATTAAGTAATTTATCATCAAAATCATTATTTTCTACATTACGGATATTCCAGAAGTAGTCAGACCATACTGTATCTATTTTGGTTACAAAATAAGTCTCAACATCTACTTTTTTACTCCCTCCACTATGTTTTAATTCATAGTCATACTTTTCATTAAATGCAGACAATTTTATAAAACGACCAAGTTCAGCTTTAAGATTTTCAAACTTTGTTAGTGGTTTACCTCTTGAATTCATTTTAATATAGAGATCATCGGATAATCCAAAATCTCTGATATCTAAAAAGTTAAATACAATTGGAGGTTTTTCTTCATTTGTTAAATCATCAAATAGTATATCAGACTGATTAAATACTCGATGAATTTCATCAAGCATTGTTATACAAGATTGGATTGTTAAGTCATATTTCCAATTGACAAAATACCAATTCTTATCTGTAATAATTGTCTTAAATGATTCACCTTTATTAAATAATGCATCGTGATCTTCGGAAGTCATTTCAGAACTTAACTTTTTCAAAAACTCTCCAGAAGATTGCCTTGTTTGGTAAGTGAATTTTGAAAAAGGTAATTTAAATTCTGCTAATCGTTGCTCTTTGAATGCATAATACCAATGTATCAAGTAAAGAGTGGTCAGACGCTGTTGACCGTCGAGAGGTACGAATGTCCCCGACTCCAAATATCCGTAAATAAAATCCAATTCTAACGGATTTGTATTTTTTGAAACTACATCTTCAATTCCATCTAATAGGTTATTTAGAAATATTTCACGGATCTCTTTAGTTGCAGTAGTATTTCTACCTTGTGCATAATCTCGCTGAATCATAGGAATTTCAATTCCTCTTTTTATATCTGCATTAACAACATTGTTGTTTAAAACATTCCAAATTGTAGTAATACTCATAATTTTATTTTAAATAATTAATGCTTGATTTAATGCTTCCGACGTAGGCTTTTCTATCCTCAAATGTCCAATAAGCCAGATGATTAGGCATAGGAGTATAATATTTCAGGAATACCTTTTTTGTTTCATTAGGTATGAATAATCCGTCTTTATCTTTTTGAATAATCTGTTTTCTTTTAATATCAAATAAAGAATTCTTCAGGGCAGAATTTAATCCACCATCTAACAAGGCCAAGTTTGCTATCGAATGATCCTCATTAATCCAGTCAAATTCTTTTTTGATGTCTACTTCGTCACTAATTTGACCGACATTATCATTGTCAATTTGTTGAATACTTTTTTGAATATAACCTGATACTTTCATCATGCAAGATTCAATTGCCTCTTTTTGATTTTTTATATCCTTGCTTAAAAGTAGCTTTTCAATTGTATCAATAATACTCTTGCACTCTTCCTCCTTTTTACGAATTTTAAAAAACTCTAAATGGTCAGTAAGCCAATTATTATAATCCTCTGCTCGTAATTCATCAGAATTTTGAGCAAAAATATGTTCTAATGACCACGATTTTCCTTTCATCTTATCAAAGGGGAAATAAATATTATTATCATTTATTTTTAAACTATTAATCACATTATGCATTAATAATACTCTTTCAATTTTCTTATAATCTGAGGACCTATCATATCGTAGTTTGGAGATGTCAGTACAGTCAATACTTAACACTATTCTTGATTTTATATAAGTCAAAAAGTTTTTGCGGTTTTTATTTTTAAACTCCTCGATAATGTCAATAACTTGAACTTGCTGAGTAATAAGGAAACCAATTAAATGGTTATACGTTTTATCGTTGTACCATTCCAAAAGAATTTCGTAATTACTCTTTAGTATGTTCCATTGTTGTTCGATAAAAGAATAATTCGTTTTAGCTAAATCGTCAAGTAGTTCCTTATCATTTCTAATGTTTTTTACTTTATCGTAAAAATATTTGAAAGAATAATATTTGTTAGTATCGCGATCTGATTTATGAGATTCTAAATCTAATAAGTAATCAATTCTAGTTTCATAATTTTTATTACCACCATAAATAAATCCCCAAACTTTTGGATCTTGCAACGTCTTTTCCATATTATCCCACTCCAAAGCAATGGCATTTTGTTTTAAAGTCAAAATTTTACCAAAATCTTCAGAATTAATTTCCGAAGAAGCATAACCCAGTGATAAATTATTTTTACTTAAAAAGACAGCTTTTACAAGCTCCGCATTAGTCAAAGGAATTTTTCCTATATTAATTCGAGTAAAGACATCAATTGCATCTACTTCGTTTTTAATTTCATACCAAATAAATTCAATTGATTCAACAATAGCATCAAATAATTTTCCTTGAATATTGGCTCTCTTCTTTTTTGCTTCAACTAACCATCGATCTATAGTCATATAAGCATTGCTGATATAGAAATAATCAGGATTATCTCTATTGATTTCTTCAGAAATATTATTGAGAAAAGCAGCGCTACCGGGCCTGGTTTCATATTGCAATGAAAACAACTCTATTTCAGAATTGTTTTTCTTTAATCTTGACAAAAGAATATGAATTGTAGTCAATCGTTGCTGACCATCTAGCACTTCATATTTTTTGTTTTCTAGTTGCTTCACAACTATTGGCTGCAAACAATACTTTTCTTTTTTGGATTCAGAAGTTGTAATAAATTCAAATAAATCATTTAGTAAATCCTCTACTTGTTCATTATCCCATCGATATCCTCTTTGATAAGATGGAATGAAAAATTTGTAAACAGGCTCACCATTTTCTTGTCGTAATAAATTTCCAACTGCTAATGGTTCTAACAGATTTTCAACTTTTGTAATGACCGTTTCTTCGCTATACATATTTATATTTTTAATTAATTTATTTTTACTTTCCCCGTTACAACCCCATCAATCAAACTACTCTTATATTCTTTCAGCTTCTCAATCTCTTGCTCTTTTAAGGAAATAGCTTTGGCGATTTTATCAGTAGCATTTTCTATATGGTTTGAAATTTCTATTTGTTCTTCTTTTAATGGTTGTATTAACCAAAATGATTTGAAAAATTCATTGTTCAAAATAGGCAAAGTAGTATAACTAGCCGTATTTAACATTACTTTCGATAGACTATGAAATAAATAAAAATAGTATTTATTGTATTGCTTATTACTATGAAAACCAGTGATTTGTTGATTAAAACTTCCTGTAGAATTTAGATAAGAAGTTTTTCCAGTAGTTCCACCAATACCAACAATAAGTATTGAGTCTGCTGGAAATAAACTTATTTCTCTTCTATTTACAGCTAACTGACTTATCTTTTTCTCTGAAAATTTTAATAATTCATTATTTAAATCTCTTGGATTATACCAATCAATATCTCCATCATAAAAATTTTGATTAATTGTGCTCGGTGTTGTACCAGTTTTTATCACATCAAAAATATGTTTCAACCTTTTCACCTCCCAATGCTCAGGAATCTCTCCAATCCATTCCACACCGCTGTCTTTTAGTTTTACATCAGGATTTATCCCTTGCGTAACAGCTTTGTGAATAAGAATTTGTCGGCGTTCCTTGAGTAAGTCTATTTGCTGTTGTTTGATAACAATGGCTTGGCCTATTTTGGCGGTTTTATCGTCTAGAAATTCAGCAATAGCTGTTTGTTCTTGGAGATTAGGAATAGGCAAAAATGAATAGGATAGTTCCGGATAACTTATGTTTTTACCTTCCCGAATACCAACTACGCTAGTTTGAAGTTCTGAAATAAATGAAAATGATTTAAATAGAAATTTATAATATTGTTCAGCTATTTCTCTTTTAGTTTTTAAAACGTATCCACCCGTCCAACCACATCTTTTCTAAATTAACCTAAGCAACTATTTTTGTTTCAAACAAATCTAGTTATGGACAAAAAAGAATTTATGCTCTCTCAAGTTGAATCTTGGAAGCAAAGTGGATTAGCACAACG
>JBBSQV010000091.1:0-10445 GCA_038243675.1 Flavobacteriales bacterium | reverse complement strand
TTGGAGCTGATTACAATGCTTATGAAAATTGGCTGGGTATGAGCAACCTTATATATATAGGAGGACGATATGGTGCGAGTACTTTCTCACAGCAATTAGACAGCTATACAATTTACAACGCTAATCCTTATTTTGGAGAAGTAGTTGAAGTGATTTCGGGCGAAAAGTTTGACGGACTTACAGCAAGTTGGATCGAAGTTGTTGCAGGTGTAAAAGTCGAAGTGGTCAAAAATCTATACGCAGGTTTTAGCCTTCGATTGAATTATCTGATCAACGACAATAAGCCAGAAAACTTTAGCAATCTTTATATTCCTGGATTTAATCGTACATACGACGGTAATTTTGGAGTTGGTTTCAACTACAGTATTTCATACTTTATACCTTTATATAAGAAGTAGATTTTTTTCTACTTTACTTTTTCCGCTACAAAATTGCATTTCCTATGTTCGATTTTCGATTAAAGGTATTTTTATCCGTTGCTAAAAGACTTAATTTTACTAAGGCCGCAGAGGAGTTAGGTATCACGCAACCTGCGGTGAGCAAGCATATACAAGAAATTGAACGCTACTACAAAATCAAACTTTTTGATCGTGCTGGCTCCAAAATCAGATTGACTCCCGCGGGAATCATTATGGTCGAATATGCCGAGCAAATTTTCGAAACCTACCGACAGCTTTCATTTAGATTTAGCACGCTCAATGAACGTGCCGAAGGAAATCTCCGAATTGGTGCAAGTACAACGATTGCAAATTATGTATTACCAGCAATAATCGCCGCTTTCAAAACGAAATATCCTGAGGTTGGGATTTCGTTGATGGTCGAAAATACGGAGAAAATCGAAAATGCTTTGGAAGAAAATCAGCTGGATTGTGCGATTGTCGAAGGAAGTACGCGAAATAAAAACCTTAAATATTCAGAATTCCTTGAAGATGAAATTGTCCTTACGGCTAATGCAAATCATCCAATGGTAAAACTCGATAAGATTGATAGTACGCAGTTAAAAAAGATTCCGTTATTAATGCGCAAAAGTGGATCAGGAACTTTACATGTAATCGGGAGAGCATTAAAAGATGCAGGATATAAAGTTGAGGATCTTAAAATTGAAATGCAGTTGGGAAGTACCGAAGCAATCAAAAACTACTTGCTCAATTCAAATTGTATGGCCTTTCTAAGTGTTTATTCGATTATGAAAGAGCTTCGAGATAAACAACTTAGCATCATTGATGTACACGGACTTTCGATAAATCGCTATTTTCTTTTTGTCGAACAACACGGAAATAATGCTGATTTAATTAAACTTTTTAATGACTTTGCTTACAAGTATAACTTGAAGTAATCGTTCATCACTATTTTGAATTTCCTTTGCAGCTTAGAAAGTGGGAAATTTGTGTTATAAAATTACTAGTCAATGTCAGATTCTAACAATACAAAAATCAAAAAAGAAAAGTCGGATATACTTCTATTTCCAAACAATATTCTTGCTCGAAAAATCATTTTTATCGCCGCAGCAATTCTGTGTTTGACTCCGATAATGTCTACACCTTTGGCTTTGTTGCTCGGATTGATTTTAGCTCAGGTCATTGGTCATCCTTATTTGCAATGGAATTCCAAATCAATTAATTGGCTGCTTAAAATTTCGGTTGTCGGTTTGGGTTTCGGAATGAATGTGGATTCGGCACTAAAAGCTGGTAAAGATGGACTGATATTTACGGTGGTTTCAATCTTCACTACATTAATTTTAGGGTTTTTGCTAGGGAAGTTTTTAAAGGTCGAAAAGAAGACTTCATACCTGATTTCGAGCGGTACGGCAATCTGTGGAGGTAGTGCCATTGCTGCAGTTGCACCAGTAATAAAGGCGGACGAAAAGCAGATTTCAGTTGCTTTGGGAACGGTTTTCATCCTTAATTCCATAGCTCTTTTCGTCTTCCCATTTGTGGGGCATTATCTCAATATGTCGCAGCATCAATTCGGGATGTGGTGCGCGATTGCCATTCACGACACAAGTTCGGTTGTGGGCGCGGCAGATGTTTATGGTGCCGAGGCTTTGCAGGTGGCAACGACCATCAAACTAGCTCGTGCGCTGTGGATTATTCCCCTGGCTTTTGTGTCTACAATGTTATTTAAAAATAACGGTGGGAAGGTCAAAATTCCTTATTTTATTGGTCTTTTTGTGCTTGCAATGATCGCTAATTCCTATATTCCTGTGGTGTCGCTCGTGAGTCCGAGTATCGTCGCGATTGCCAAAGCGGGTCTTACGCTTACCTTGTTTTTAATTGGTGCAGGTTTGTCCAAAAAAGTGCTGATGTCTGTGGGAGCAAAGCCGCTTTTACAGGGTGTAATGCTGTGGATCTTCATTTCTTTAGTTTCTCTTTATGCTATTTTGAACCTCATTTAGGCTTTCGCCGAATTTATGCTGGATGCGTAAATTTTAGTGACATTTTCATTTGAAGGTTTATCGCAGAATAGTCGTTGTAGCGACAATTTTCTTTTTAATTTTTCTTTGGCTTTCGCCGAATTTATGCTGGATGCGTAAATTTTAGTAATATTTTCAGTTGAAGGTTTATCGCAGATAAGTCATTGTAGCAACAATTTTCTTTTCAATTATACTTTGGCATTCGCCGAATTTATGCTGGATGCCTAAAGTTTTTATATATGGTTTCTAGCGAGTTTTAGTAAGAGCCTCGCCAAGTATAGACAAAGTTTGGGAAGTCGTTATTATTTTTCAAGTAGGCACAGACCGAGCGATAGCTTTTATAAGATGTTGGCAGTCAAATTTATTCCTCAATTCGCTTTTCGTCATTCATTTTAATTGGATTTTGTCTTGTGTCAAAAACATCATTAATTATGACTTGATCATCCATTATTCTGTAAATCAATTTATAGTGTCCACTTACTAAATATCTGTGATTTTTTTTAAGTTCCCCAAGGTTTGGTTCAGTGGGACCTGAATCTGGATTGTGTTGAAGTTGTTTAGAAGATTTAAGGATTTGCCTAGTAATCTTTTGAGCAACTTTTTTATCCGCTTGAGTAGAATAATAGTCAAAAATATCTTTTAAATTTCTGATTGCGAAATCAGTCCAAACTATTCTCATTTCTACCAATTTGCAGATATTTTCTCTAGATCTTCTTGACTTTTAAATTTCCCGTTTTCAAAATCCAGTTCGGACATCTCAATTCTATTGATTAGTTCTTCAACCGTAAATGGCTTTAAGTCTGGATTAAGTTCAGCTTCTCTTTTTAGGATATAACTCTCCAGTTTATTAAAAAAAATTTCGTCCTTAATTTGAGCCAAGTATGTTATTAAATTTAGCTTTCTAGTTGGTAAATCCATAATTCGAATATTTATTCAAAAATACAATTTTTTACTTAAATGTTTGATTGTAAAACGATATTCATAGGATTATTCAAAGTCAGCTCGTTTAAAAACCCTTCCTAGTTCCTATTCAAACTTAATTTTGAAGTAAATGTAGCCTGTCAAGAAAGAAGATTACTAAACGTATTGAAATCGTCACAACTCGTATATGTTAACTCCATAAGGGTGGAATCATAACAAGTTCTCCCGATAAAAGTCGGGAAAGGCTATTCAACAAAGGCTATATTGCTTCGGCAATCTCAAAAGCTCCAGTGTTGGCTTTTCAAGCCCAACGAGGCGTTTGCTGTAAGTGATTGTTGTTTATCTCTATTCTAAAATCTTGACCACAATTCCGACTAATAATAAAGCTATGAATAATCCGATATATATCTTCTGGTAATTTTGTATTTTCCTTTCAAATAAGAGCAATGACGAATCATTGTGTTCTACCGTAAGTTTTTTAAAATCTATTTTCTTGAATAACCAATTTCCATCATAGTCGGTCAAATAATCAAAACTTGTAAGTCGTTTCGTTTTGTTTACGTATTTGTAATAAATAGACTTTTTTATTAGAATTACTTTCTGAACATAAAATAATATTATTGCTCCTGCGATAATTAAAAAGATTGCCAGTATTATAGTCATTTTTACTTTATCTATTTTCGATTTTAGATGCTGACAATGGTTGCCATCTGTTGCCTACAACCCTTTTCAATTTCCTATTCTATTAGCGGTAGAAATTTATTAGTCTACAAAAGTTTCTTTTATAACTTCTTTGATCATTTTGAGTTCCGTCTTATTTAACTTTCCGAGTAACTTGATAATTCTTTTTTTATCGACAGTTCTAATTTGATCAATTGCTATCATTCCTTTTTTGCCGATATAATTTACAGGAATTCGAGTTGGATATTCCTTTAAACTCGACGTCATAGGAGAAATAGCAATAGTGTTTAAGTATTTGTTCATTTCATCTGGAGAAACAATTACGCAAGGTCTCGTTTTTTGTATTTCGCTTCCTAATGTCGGGTCAAGGTTTATTAAAACTATTGAATATTGAACTAATTCCATTCTTCAAAGTTTTCATCATTAAAGACGTCTTTCATTAGCATTTTATCATCTCCTTCTATACTCATTTTTTCAAATGCCGATTCCCAATTTTGTCTGGGGGTTTCTATTGGTATAAGAATAATTCGTCCCTTTTCGAGAATTATTTCTACTTTGTCTTTAATATTATATTTATCCAATATGGTTTTACTTAAACGCAAACCTTTTGAATTTCCAATTTTAATTATTGCAGCTTCCATAATTCATTATTATAATGTTATTACAAAGTAACTACATTATTGGTTAAATTCAAAATTTCTCGTCATTTTTAGTCGTATTACTGCTAACGGCAGGTCTTCAAAAACTTTACAAATTCTTATTCCAACTTACTTTTGAAGTAAATATAGCTTATTTACCGAATAATAAATTCTTGTTTTAAAAAACCGATAAGCATTTGTTTCAAATTTTAGGAGCTGGTAAAAAGCTTTAAAAACTACGGAGTTGCACTGCCTAAGCGCAGTTGCGCTCCAAGTGATGGGAAACCCTCAAAAATAACCGACTACATTACTTCATAATAAAAGAGGACTACTAATCCTCTTGATATCCTCATAACTCTTATTCGACAACTTCATAGGGATGAAATCTCAATCGGTTCTCCCCATAAAAATCGGGCCAGGCTGTTCAACAAAGGCTTCATTGTTGGCTTTTCAAGCCCAACGAAGCCTTTGTTGTTATATGCAGTGTCTATTTGGTTTTTGGTTTTCTTATAATGTCAACATGGTCAATAATTGCTGGTTTATTATCTGCCATTCCAATTGTTGCTTTAAAGCTCTTTTCATCTGATGATTCATCTGAACACGATAAAATTTCATCAACCGAACTACACCAAACTTCAGCAAATGCTTCTGTAGTTACACCTTTTAAACTTCTTGAATGAAACCAGTCATTTTTATATTTAACTAGATCAATATGAATATCTGAATTTCTTGTTTGCAAGACTCCAGGAACTGAAGAATCACACCAAATTACATTTTCATTAAAATTAATTTTGCAATTGTTTTCTTTTTCATAAATATTTACACCTGCCGAAAACAGGACGATAAATTCTTTTAATACCGTGTTCTTTATAATTTCTTTCAATTCATCATAACAAATAGCACCATTTTTATGATTTACGATTTTTAAGCTTGATGTCTTTCCTCCACAACTTCTTATAACACTAGCACAAACAATTTGTGTGTCTATGTCCAAATTCATTTTAGAAAGAAGTTCTGCTTGTTTCGTAGCCCATTTCTCCAACTGAGTCTCCGCCACATTTGGAACTCCCACATCTCTGGATGCTCGGTGGCTTTTTCCTGTTAAAATCCCTAATAAACCTGTCAATCCTGACGTTTTCATTCCACCAACAGTAACAACCCCATCAATGTTAAATCTTTCATTTTTTATTCTCTCTTCTTTATACAGTGCAAGTCTTCCAACAATATCCCCATTATCTTCAGTTATTAGTGTCATGTTTTTTGAAATGTCAAGTAGAAACTTTTTTTCAGCCTTACCAAGTTCTTTGAAATATGACTCGCCTATGATTCTTTTTAATAGATTCATTGCGGGCATTGTTATCCAGTCATTAGCTTGAATTATTTTTTTTGATTTAGATTTCTCTTCTAAAATTATATTACAATCTATACTAGGACATAATGATTCTATTAGTTCTGAGAAAGTAATTTTATTCCTTTTCCTTCGGTGTTTCTCAATCAATGAATCTATAATTCGAGAATTAGACAGCCATACCCGAATTCTCGTTCCGCCATCTTTAATGAATTCAGATTCATTTGCTTTTCTAAGGATTGGTCTTGAAGACGCTCCTTTATTAAATTCTAAAATGAGTGTGGAGTCTCTACCATTTTCGAATCTTTTTGAAGAAACAGTAACTTTTTCGCCCCACATGAAAACTGAGAAAAAACCAATCCCATATTTCCCCGTCGAACTAAATCCTTTTGATTCTAACCCCGGTAATTCTTCATGCATTAATGTAGTGCCCCAAAAAGATTCCCCAAAATCTAGGAATGGTCCAGTTAAAACTTTGGGGGACATTCCAACTCCGTTATCTTCTACTTCAATAAATTTTCCGAATTCATCATTCCCAAGCCGAACAATAATATTTCCAAATTCAGGTTTTTCATTTTCTAAAATTCTTCTTGCACGAATTGCATCAGAAGCATTTTGTATTAATTCCCTTAGCGGTACTGTCGAATTATCACCGTAAAGTTGTTTACCTCCCAGGCTTCCAACTAGTTTTGCAACATTAGTGACTTTAATTTTAGTATCTACTGGTTGCCAACTTTCAACGGCAATCAATTTTGAAAGTCTTTTTGGGTCTTCAATGGAAGCTACACCAATTGCTTTGAAGCGTTGTCTATTTGTATCTACTAACAATGAATCCACTTCTTTTAATTCATTATCTATCATTTGTAAAGTATCGTGACAAATCCACCAACTATCTACTTCACTAATGGGAAAAGGTGATTTAGAAGTATAAACCAATCTATTTCTTTCTAGTCTTGGTTGATATAATTTTTGTTGAAAATTCCAATGTAAATCTGAGTAACTAGAAGGTTTTCTAATAGTCCTTAAAAATGAGGGTGCTCGTCTATCATCAATTTGTGTTGCATCAGCAATTCGTAATATACAGGCTAATTTAACTGCATCAATTGTCCAACTTGAGGGAAAGATGCCAGGCGCTCCAAGTATTTTCGGTAATTTACCTTCTAATTCCTCTACAGTCCACCAATGGCTATGCGCAATTAAACCAATGATGCTGCCATAAGACTCCCTTAATTCTGTATTCTCAATTAAATATACTTCCCTACTGTCTTTGTTTTTCCATGAAATAAGAGCAAGCTTTTCGGCATGTTTCGCATGTAACAAACGGAGAACATTTTCTGTTGCTATTTTTTCAGTCTCTTTGTCTAATTTTAAATAATCATCTTCTTTGATTGTGCGATTTAGTTTCTCTTTGAGTAGGGATGCAACAGTATCTTTCCATATTGATTCTTTTTTTAGTTCTTCAATTCCATTTGGAAATGAAGCTAATCCCATTCCTAAATCGTGAATTAAAAAAGTACCTCCTAAAACAAATGCCTCTGCAGGTGTAAGTACAAAGTCATTTTGTAAAACTAATTCAGCAGTATCCCATAGAGCATCAATGTGAGTAATATCGTGAACGGTAAACTCTGGAAGAACCGTAGCAATTTCGGCTGCAAGTGTTTTTGCTCTTTCTCTAAAATTCTCAAATTCTACTCTTAAAAATTCTCGCTCCTTTTCATGAGTGTCAGGCTCTAATTGTTTGCCTAAAGTTTTCTGCCAAATTGAAGTCTGTTCGAATCTATTCATTGATTGATTATTTCATATTATTTATCCGTCACGGTTTACCATTGCATATAAAGGTCGCGTGCTTTGCGAGGTTTAAGACTAAATTAAGATTAATTATTCGGTTAAACACAAATTTTCCAAGTATCAAACCAACTTTAAATTTAAGTCTAAAACCCAAATCTCGCAAAACATCGTGTTATGTGTAGTGCTAATTTTCAATTTTCAGAATATGTAAATTATTTTTTAATGAAATTACTTTATGCTTATTTGCTAATTCGTTATTTTTTCAAAAAACATAGGAAAAAATAAATCAAAACTACCTAATAAATTTACTTTTCCATTTTCGAAATAAAAATCGGCGAAGACAATTCTCTTGTGATAATTTTAAGAAACATTTTCACTTCCTTTTTTGAGTCAATTCTAATTAGTTTTGATTTTGCATTATTAAGTTTTTTAACGAATTCAATCCAAATGTGTTTATCTTCAAAATCTAAAATATTAAGTACTTCAATAATTTTTGACTTGATAAATCATCAATTTAAATTTCGATAATAATTTGTGTCAGTGAACTTATAAAAACTATTGTAATAAAATTGAAATACCTCATTTCATTTTCTGAGAAATTTTTATCGACTGAATTTGAGTCGTAAAATTCTACAACTTCTTCTTCATTAAGGAAATGGTCAAAAAGTCTAATATGAAATCTTTCAGAGTTTTTAGGAGTTATTAAATCATAATTTTCATCAAAAAAATTTTTTATTGTAAATGGGACATCTTTTTTATCAATTAATTTCGTATGTTATTTTCGGTCAAAGCATTACACATAACTTGTTTATATAGCTAACACCATAAATTAAAATGGCCCAAATCAGGAATAATATGTTTAACAAACATCAGTGCTATTTTCTTGAGCAATATATACATTTATATTTGAAATTTTAGAAATTTTTAATAGAATAAAAATCAAAAAAAACTTTCTAACTTCCAATTGCACGACCTAATTTCCCCTAAATTTCTGCCACTTTTCCCCATTCTCAAAAAAAAACCTCGACCACAATTCAAATGAATCATGGTCGAGGTCGTTTGCGTTAAGGATGGGAACGGCATCCTTTTTTTCTGGCCTTTTTCGGCCAGGAAAAAAGATATAGTGGACAGCCTGCCCGAAGGGAACGCCCAAATCCTAATTCTTATTTTATTTCCTTAATTCCTTTGGCAAAAAGCCATTTCATATACAATTTTTCGCCTTCTTGTGTTTTAACCACGTGAAATTTTGGAGCCAATAATGTACCTACAACAAAGGCAGTAATTGGAATCCAATAACCTATGAGACCTGTATATGCTTCGATTAAGTAACGTGCAATGATAAATAAAACTGCAAAACCGCATAGCTGAAGTATGAATGCTTTCGTTTTTTTGGACATAAAAATCTATTTTAAATATTATTTTCTTGCTATTCTTGATTCGTCTGATTTTCGTCAACTTCAGGAGCTTCTTCATCTTCGCGATCCATCTGAAATTTTGTTCGCTTGCTACCTTCGTACATTTCGTACTTGACAAGACGAGCCTCAAGACTTGCATTGAAAAGTTTGATTTTACGAGATGGTCTCAGGCCTACAAACTTCAAAGCTTCAAGATTTGCGGTTATCATCCAAGCATTTGTACCTGGATATTCTTTTTTGAGAGTATCACCAATTTCTCTGTAAAAGCGCTCCATCTGAATGTCAAGACGCTCTCCATAAGGTGGATTAAATGCAATATGCAGCGGCCCTTTTGTCTCTTTTTGAGTGTCAAAAAAGTTCTTCTCGCTGATCTTGATATATTCTTGAAGATTGGCATTAACAACGTTGTCTTTTGCTTTTTGTACAGCAGACGGCGCTTTGTCATAACCAGTAATCGTATAATGGAACTCGCGTACTTTTTTAAGAAGTGAATCGGTAATCGTGTCAAACAGTTCGTTGTCCCAATCATTCCATTTTTCAAATCCAAACTCTCGTCTGTTGATATTTGCAGGAATATTGCAGGCAATCATCGCAGCTTCAATAAGCAAAGTTCCAGAACCACACATAGGATCTAGGAAATCTCCTTGACCGTCCCAACCAGAAAGCAGCAGCATTCCAGCACCCAAAACCTCGTTGATAGGTGCAATATTTGTAGCAGTTCTGTAGCCACGTTGATGTAGCGAACGACCCGAAGTATCGAGGGCCACAGAAACCTGATCTTTGTCAATATGAATATTGATGCGCAAATCTGGATGGTCTTTTTCCACACTCGGACGTTGTCCAAAACGTGAACGAAACTGATCTACAATGGCATCTTTAGATTTTTGAGAAACGTATTGTGAGTGTTTGAAGTGATCTGAGTGAACCGTTGTATCGATTACAAAAGTCTGATCGGCGTGTAAGTATTTTGACCAATGAATACCAGAAATTCCTTTGTATAAATGCTCTTCGGTGCTTGCGCGAAAGTGGTAGATAGGTTTTAAAATTTTTAGTGCGGTGCGCAAAGAGATATTTGCTTTGTACATAAATCCTTTGTCGCCCTTAAAACTTACCATTCTCACGCCAGGCTCTACGTCCTGTGCGCCCAGCATTATAAGTTCTTTTGCTAATATTTCTTCAAAACCAAAAAAGGTTTTGGCAATCATTTTAAAATTATTTTCCATAGTAAAGTAAGCTATTGG
>JBBSQV010000090.1:0-10804 GCA_038243675.1 Flavobacteriales bacterium | reverse complement strand
ATGACGATGCTGGTTTCTTGCAACAGTCAAAAGTCTATCTCTCAGAACCCTTCAGATTCCGCAGCAGTAGCCAAAGTACTTGACAATTGGCACCGCTACGCTGCCACCACCAATTTCGAGTCTTTCTTTGATTTGATGACTCCCGAGTCGGTATTTGTTGGCACGGATGCTACAGAGCATTGGTCAAAATCTGAATTCCAAAAATATGCACAGCCACATTTCGCAAAACGCAAAGCCTGGAATTTTACTAGTGTGCAAAAAACAATATCTTTTAGTAAAGACCATCAGACTGCTTGGTTTGACGAATTATTGGACACTCAAATGAAAATTTGTAGAGGCTCTGGTGTGATGCAGAAAGAAAATGATCAATGGAAGATTGCACAGTACGTTCTTTCTATGACCGTCCCAAATGCGCATACTGCCAAAGTTGTGGAAATAAAAACGCCTCAAGAAGAGGCGCTATTATCAAAACTTAAATCGAAAGATTAGTTATTATCCTTTTAGATTTTCGAGCATAATGTTTGTCATTTCTGCCAAATCAAAATCGTGTTTCCATCCCCAATCTTCCCGCGCTCTGCTATCATCAATGCTTGCTGGCCAAGAATCAGCAATTTTCTGACGGAAGTCTGGTTCGTAAGTAATTGTAAAATCTGGAATATGTTTTTTGATCTCTTCCGCGATTTCTTTTGGATCAAAGCTGATTGCAGCTAAGTTGTAAGAAGAACGAATCTTGATTTTTTCAGCTGGCGCTTCCATAATTTCGATTGTTGCTCTAATTGCATCATCCATATACATCATCGGCATTGTCGTTTCTTCTTTCAAGAAACACTCGTAAGTACCATCGCTCAAAGCTTTGTGGTAAATGTCAACTGCGTAATCTGTCGTTCCACCGCCAGGCAAAGTTGTGTAGCTAATAAGTCCAGGGTATCTGATACTTCTCACGTCAACACCAAAGATACTGTGGTAATATTCACACCATCTTTCGCCCGCTTGCTTGCTAATTCCGTATACAGTTGTAGGCTCAGCAATTGTAAATTGTGGTGTTTGATTTTTTGGAGTTGTAGGCCCAAAAACTGCGATTGATGAAGGCCAGAATAATTTTTTAATTTTTCCCCCTTTCGCTAAATTTAAAACGTGAAAGAGAGAATTCATATTTAAATCCCAAGCAAATGCAGGATTTTTCTCGGCTGTTGCCGAAAGAAGAGCTGCCATCAGATATACATCAGTTACTTCATATTTTTCAATAAGAGATTCAATTTGGTTAAAGTCCAAAGCATTTAAAACTTCAAAAGGGCCGTCGTTTACGACAGGAACATTTAGTTTACGAATATCCGAAGCGATTACATTATCAGTCCCGTGAATACTTCTCAATTTTTGAGTTAACTCTGTACCAATTTGCCCGCAGGCACCGATTATTAATATTTTTGTAGACATATATCATTAGGGTTTTCTACTTGCAAATATAAGATTTTAGAATTGTTGCAATCCGTTGAAAATCATAATATCTGTTAACAAATAATTCTCATAGCAGTTTTCACATTAATAACTTGTACTTCGTAACTTTGTATTCAAATTTTGCTTCTATGTCTCGACGTTTCCTTTTAGTTTTCATACTCACTTTTAGCATTTTATCTTGTCAGGATGATTCCGCAAAACGCGAAGCTGATAATGCGCGCGAACTTAAAAAACAAGAGTTGGTTTTCAAAAATCTAAGCACCGCTTGGGATTTTGATACTCAAGCACGATCTGCTGCTGACAACGAAGTACTGGCAATTTGGGATCAATGGCGAATATTTATAAATGAATTAGAGCAAAAGCCAAAAAGTTCACTTACTGCCTTTCGGCAAAAGTCAAAAACACTATCTACAAGAGTATTGCAATTGCAGGCAGCTGTTCCGCAGGCTTACAATAGACCAGAAGTTCGAAGTAGAGTCACGGCGTTGATTACCAAAATAAATGCTTTGAATCTTTATATGAATCTAAATGATATTCCAGAAAAAAAGGTGCTTCAAAACATTAAGGAAGTCAATGATGAATTGGTTTCATTGTCACGTCAATTAGAAGAAACAAAAGTAAAAGACGCGATTCCTTTTGAGAAGGGCGAAGCAGATATGCTAAAATTGCTTGACACATCTCGTGCAATACCAAATTAAATTTAATACTTTTTACTCTTGAGCAAAACAAGACTTTTTAATAAATACGAAGGCAATACAAAGGTTTCAAAAATCAGCGATGATTTACAAAAACTAAGACACAAGCTACACATCAAAGGTTTGATTGGTTCGTCATTGTCATTTGTAACTCACGCACTTTATAAAAAAACCGAACTTCCTTTTCTTTTAATATTAGAAAATAAGGAAGAAGCCGCTTATTATCTAAACGATTTGGAGCAGATGGCTGGAGAAAAAGATGTTCTTTTTTATCCTGGATCCTACCGTCGTCCCTATCAAATTGAGGAAACAGATAATGCCAATATTTTATTGAGAGCAGAAGTTCTTAATCGAATCAATTCTCGAAAAAGACCAGCAATAATTGTTACGTATCCTGAAGCTTTGTTCGAAAAAGTTATTACTCGCAAAGAACTCGATAGCAATACGCTCAAAGTGGCTGTTGCCGATAAAATTTCGATGGAATTTATAAATGAAGTTCTTTTTGAATATGAATTCAAGCGAGTTGATTTCATTACCGAACCTGGAGAATTCTCTGTTCGTGGAGGAATTGTGGACGTATTTTCATTTAGCAATGAGAATCCTTACCGAATAGAATTTTTTGGAAATGAAGTTGATAGTATTCGAACTTTTGATGTAGAAACACAGCTCTCTATCGAAAAGAAAAAGAAAATTACGATTATTCCAAATGTCGAGAATAAGTTTTTTAGAGACAAACGTGAATCTTTTTTAGATTATATCTCTGACAAAACTGCGATATTTATTCAGAATACCGAATCGCTTCAAGCGCAGTTAGATAAATTATTTGAAAGAGCAATTGATACTTTTGCAAAACTTGAAGGAGGAATCAAACACGTTTCGCCAGAAGAACTTTTCTCGGATAGCAAAGCCTTTATGGAAAAGGCTGAACTTTTTACTGTTGTCGAACTTGGCTCTAAAAGTTATTTAGAAACTAAAAGCAGTTATGAATTCTTGATTCAGCCGCAGCCTTCTTTTAATAAACAGTTTGATTTATTATTGAATAATCTTAGTGACAATCACTTTAATGGAATTCGGAATTATCTTTTTTGCGCAAGCGAAAGTCAGGCAAAACGTTTTCACGATATTTTCTCAACTCTTGACGAAGCCAATAGAGAGGATATTTCTAAACAATATGACACCATCGTTTTTCCTCTATATCAAGGATTTATCGACTTAGAAAATCAAGTTGCTTGCTATACAGATCATCAGATTTTTGAGCGCTATCATAAGTTTAATATCAAAAATAGCTATTCAAAAAAGCAAACTCTGACTTTAAAAGAATTGAATACTCTTGTCGTGGGAGATTATGTCACGCACATCGATCACGGAATAGGAAAGTTTGGTGGACTTCAGAAAATTCAGGTTGAGGGGAAATTACAAGAAGCGATAAAGCTGGTTTACGCCGATAACGATATTGTATATGTGAGTATTCACTCATTGCACAAAATTGCAAAATACAGCGGGAAAGACGGAACGCCGCCAAAAATATACAAACTCGGATCAAATGCTTGGAAAGTTTTAAAACAAAAAACCAAAGCACGAGTTCGGCATATTGCCTTCAATTTGATTCAGCTTTATGCTAAAAGAAGGTTGGAGAAAGGGTTTCAGTATAAACCAGATAGTTATTTGCAACTCGAACTAGAATCTAGCTTTATTTATGAAGACACTCCAGATCAGACAAAATCTACTCAAGATGTCAAGGCCGATATGGAGAGCGATCGCCCGATGGACAGATTAGTTTGTGGAGATGTTGGATTTGGTAAAACCGAAGTTGCGATGCGTGCGGCCTTCAAAGCTGTGGACAACGGCAAGCAGGTTGCGATTTTAGTTCCAACCACGATTTTGGCCTACCAACATTACCGCTCTTTTACCGAAAGATTAAAAGATATGCCAGTAACAATTGGTTATGTCAACCGTTTCCGAACTGCCAAAGAAAAAGCTGAAACCTTGAAAGATCTTGCCGAAGGCAGACTTGATATTATTATTGGAACACATCAATTAGTCAGCAAAAATGTTGTGTTTAAAGACTTGGGATTGCTGATTGTAGATGAGGAACAGAAATTTGGTGTCAATGTAAAAGACAAATTAAAAACGATTGCTGCCAATGTTGATACGCTCACATTAACCGCCACTCCTATTCCTCGTACACTTCAGTTTTCATTGATGGCGGCGCGCGATTTGTCAATTATTTCTACACCTCCGCCCAATCGTGTGCCGATAGAAACGCACGTAGTTTCGTTTAGCGAAGAAATAATTCGCGATGCTATTTCTTACGAAATTCAGCGGAATGGTCAAGTTTTCTTTGTGCATAACCGAATCGAAAACATTAAAGAAGTCGCGGGAATGATTCAGCGACTTGTCCCCGATGCTCGAGTGGGAATCGGTCACGGACAGATGGATGGGAAGAAACTGGAAGAACTGATGCTTGCCTTTATGAATGGCGAATTTGACGTTCTTGTAGCAACGACAATTATCGAAAGTGGATTAGACGTTCCGAATGCGAATACGATTTTCATCAATAATGCCAACAATTTCGGACTTTCAGATCTGCATCAAATGCGTGGTCGTGTGGGTAGAAGCAATAAGAAAGCGTTCTGCTATTTTATTACGCCACCGTACTCCGTAATGACCGAAGATGCCCGCAAACGTATTCAGGCGCTCGAACAATTTAGCGAATTGGGCAGCGGATTCAATATCGCAATGAAGGATTTGGAAATTCGCGGCGCTGGAGATTTGCTGGGAGGTGAACAAAGTGGTTTCATTAACGAAATAGGTTTTGAGACTTATCAAAAGATTATGAATGAGGCGATCGAAGAGCTTAAAGAAAACGAATTCAAAGATCTTTATGACGAAGTAGAGCCTCAAAATCAGAAGGAAAAGGAATATGTCAAGGATCTTCAGATAGATTCTGATTTTGAATTATTGTTTCCCGATGACTATATCAACAATGTTTCTGAGCGCCTAAATCTCTATAATGAACTCAGCAATGTCAAGAATGAAGAAGAATTATTGGCATATGAGCAGAAGCTAATCGACAGATTTGGACCTTTGCCAAAGCCCGCAATTTCACTTCTCAATAGCATTCGAATCAAGTGGATTGCAACCAAAATTGGAATCGAGAAATTGGTTATGAAACAAGGTAAAATGATTGGATATTTTATTGCCGATCAGCAATCAAGTTTCTATCAATCGGATAAATTCACAAATCTTATTCAGTTTGTAACGAAACATCCAACCTTGTGCAAGCTGAAGGAAAAGCAAACATCTGGCGGACTGAAATTGCTGTTAACATTTGATAATATTCGATCCATTAGAAGAGCGCTGGAAGTAATGCAGCAGCTGAAATTGTAATTTTTTAAAATAAAATACTGAATAGCTTCAAAGGAACTATTTCTATTCAGATTTAGTTTTTTTTGGAGCTTTTTCTTTGGACTTGTATATGACTTTGATTCCATTTTTCTATTCGCGCGAATACCTCAATATATTGGCACCAGGCTCGCCTGATTATGTTAATGGGCACGGATTGCAAATCCGCGCTATCGTACGGTGATGATCACAGCATTATTAAAAGCTTGAAAAGCTACTGTAAGAAAGTATCTAAAAAAAAGGTTTTTGACGCAAGTTTACATCATGTAGAGTGGGAAGTTCCATTTTGGAACATACCATAGAGAAGGACTTCAATTAAGTTAAAGCCAAAATTCGAGCATCTTTAAGTCTAAATAAAGAGCAACTTGTGCAAAAAGTGCACAGGTTAAAATTGAAAGAATTAGATAGTTTAGCGACATTGATAAATAGTAAAATATTTGGATTCATTGTTTAAGAATGCTTCCGTGAAAAGGTTAATATAAAAACAATTGATTTACAATTTGTTATCCACTAGTCCAACGCCGCCCATCCCGCGCGAAGGATGGGAGCGGTATCCTTTGCTGCCAAACTCAATACGCTATTTTAAAAAATCATTTCTGGCAGCAAAGATACAGCGGACAGCCTGACACGAGCCTCCGAAATTATGAATGTTAAATAAAAATTCTCTGGCGAGTGGCGCGCCTAAAAAAAAAATATCTAATAAAAAAAGGCAGTCAATCGGAGGATTAAACTCTTCTTAACTGCCTGTAATTATTATTTTAAGAAATGTTCGTACTTACTAAATCTTAGTTTTTCAGAATTTTAAAATTCACTTCTTTACCTTCAAAATCAACTTTAAAGAAATACGTTCCGCTTGCAAATTGTGAAATATTCACTTTTGCATCTGTCGAATCCACAGTATTTGAGTACAGCAGCTGTCCTTGAATATTATAAACCATTAAAGAACTAATTGGAGTTTTGGAAGTAATATTCACAATTCCGTTGCTTGGATTTGGATAGTAAGTGAAGTCGATATTAGCGAAATTGCTGACACCTAATTCTGCTATACAATTTGTCAAAATCTTAAATCCAGCACCATTTTCTGCTTGATCTGAACTAAATTGTAATGTAAGCGCGCCATCTGCAGCCGTAGAAGTATAAGTCCCTGGAAGCGTATCTCCTGTCAATCCTTGTGCAGTTAGTATTGGCGAAGTAATACTTGCTCCGTCAAAAATATATAGAAAATCGTATTCGTCTTCGAGATCAAACTCAGTAAAAGTAAGTTTCATTTTGCTATTCGCCATATTTGGAATTAACACACGAACATATGATTCCATATTTCCATAATTTGCAAATTGTCCACCACTATCTGTTAGAGTAGCACCTGCACAGATGTCTTCTACATCCGTTACAAATAAAGTCGAACGACCAGAAGCTATGAGTGCTCCTTCGCAAGTAGGCTTAACTGTTACGTTATAGAATTTATTCGGAAGTAAATCTGTTAACACAAAAGAATTCGTATTTACAATAGTAAATACTGGCGCGGAGGAACTATTATTTGACTGAACTGCAACTTGCCAAGGCCCTGTAGAAACCTCATCAATCCAAGTTACTGTGGCTGTTCCAGAAATTCCTTGCTCAATATTAATCGACGAAACTGTGTTGATACAAGTTGTAATACAGTCTGTTCCTAGACAAGTTCTGCTATTTACAGTATTTAAAATGGCATTTGTCGGCTGTGGTCCAAAACCATTCGCGAAATTTATACCAATACCACTTACTAAATGGCAGTAGCTCATTAATGTTCCTTTCACAACAGTAGTCGGCAATAATGGCGGGCTTTCCAAACACCCATATCCTTCGCTAGTCGAGCCTATAGCGTACGGAGCACAATTATCAATTGCAGTATTGTTTCCGTTCCAAGAACAGGAATGGGTGTGGCGAGATCCGAAAAGGTGTCCCATTTCGTGCGTAATAACCATAACCGTCCAAGAAAACGTTGGTACTGTTTCGTAGCTATAATTTATATCTGAATAACAGAAATTATTCGATTTACAAAGTCCGTTGATCGTTACAGCCACTCCACCAAGACCTCCTGGATCAATACCGATAAGCTGACCAAGGTCTCCGTCAAATACTGGTCGAACTTCATTAAATTGGAAAAGATAGTCCGAAGAACCTTCGCCTTCGTAAGGATCTTGCTCAGTCCAAATATAAATTGATTTTAGCGCGGTCGTGATTCCGTCATTTTCGTAAAGTGTTTGCACATTATTAAAAACACCAATCATCCAATTGGCTGTTTCAACGGTACTGCTATTGTTTGCAAGGTAAAGATCGTGGTCAATTTCAAAATACATTGTTACACACTTTGCACTTTGCGGCCCTTTTGCAAGGGGAATTTCTTGTGAATCATCGTGAGTATCTTCGTCTTTTACCGCACAGCTAAATTCATTCAGAACTTTTAGTTTGCTATCCGAATACACGATATAATCCTCGGTATTTCCTTTGACATCGATTTTTGCAATAACTAGATTATTGAATTCGTCTGCAGAAACAATTCCTTGCATTTGATTTTTGAAGAAACTAAAAGCCGCGACAGCTGTGTTGTTTCCTCTAATTGTTCCGCGATAATGAACCCCTGCTTCAAAAGCAATATTCACCGCTTTGTCTGTATCAACGTGAAAATTGTCGGCAAGAACTTCTTGTTTGTACAAAAGAACTTTGATCAATTTTCCGCTGTAGGGAATTTCAATTTCAATTGCAGGATATTTTTTTTCTACAAGTTGATTGATTGCTTGGGTATTGATTTTTGCCATTGTCGAGCCATCAACAGCTTTGAGAACATTATCTGATGCAGGAGTTGAACTTTGACTGATGACTTGAACACTTTTGAACTCGACATTGTTACGCAGCATTGTGCTCACATTGTCGGCAATTTTATGTTGAGCAGAAACTGTAAAAGCAGCAAACATCAACATTAGAGTAAAAATAAATCTCATAAAATATTTTATTAGGATTGTAAAAGTAATTTAAAATAATTCAGCACTAGCTACAAGAATCTTTGATTTTTAGCATCTTAACTGTTAAAAATGATAGAACGCATTTTCAAGATGTTCTAAATCATATTTCCCTCTATTTTTGTGAATCGCAATAATATCAAACCGCACTTCAAGTTCGAGTTCATTGCTAACTACATATTCATTTACGGCAGAAACTAATAATTGGATTTTCTTTGGTTTTACTGCTTCTTGCGGAAGTCCAAAATCTATGGAAGATCTTGTCTTAACTTCAACGGCAACGAGCACATTGCCTATTTGCGCAATGATATCTACTTCCGCTTTGCCGAAAGTATAATTTTTTGCCAGAATTTTGTAGCCGTTTTTCTCAAGATGTTCGACTGCCAATGCCTCGCCTATCTCGCCAAGTTCGTTGTGCTCCGCCATATTTTTCTAAGATTTAATACAAGCATTTTTATACTAGAAATCTATTCGAAAACTACTGTGCTTCCAGTTTCTGTAACTTTCATTGTCACAGTTCGACCCATAATTATCGCGCGATTGTCTTTTGTGTGTCCTGCTGGAAAATTATAAATAATCGGGAATTTATAATCTTTTAGCACATCCTGAATAATGTGCAGCGCATCTTTTCCCCACGGAACATCGTTGTCATTCATACTGGTCATTCCGCCAACGATTACGCCTTTTACATTCGCGAAATAGCCGTTTCTCTTCATATTCATTAGCATTCGGTCGATATGATATAGATATTCATCCAAATCTTCAATAAATAGAATTTTGTCCTTGCAATCAACTGCCGATTCAGATCCGAGAACGCTGTAAATTACCGATAGATTGCCACCAACAATTTCAGCTTTTGCAGTACCAAGTCGGTTTAATTCGTCTTTAGGCATTTTGTAAGACAGTTTTTGTCCAAAGAGTGCATCGTGCAAAGTTCTCTTTGCTTCTTCGGTTGCAGTTCGGCTACTAATCGCCATCATCGCGTGGATTGTTTCGATATTAAAATTATTGATGTGGCTGTGCAAAACCGTCACATCGCTAAAACCAACTACCCATTTTGGATTCTTTTTGAAGTTTGCAAAATTTATTCTATCCACAATTCGAACGGTTCCGTAGCCACCTTTTGCTGCCCAAATTGCTTTAATATTTGGATTATCAATCATTTCCTGAAAATCCGTCGCACGTTGCCAGTCAGCTCCCGCAAGTTGATTGTCTTCTTTTCCGATGGTTTTTCCCAAGACCACTTTCAGTCCCCAACTCTCCAAAAGCTGAATCGCTGGTTTTAAAGTTGCTTGATCTATTTTTCTGGCAGTTGCCAAAATCCCAACGGTGTCGCCCTTTTTTAGGTATGGTGGTGTTATCATTTTTTCCTGTGCTTGTATGCTTGTTGCAAATAAAAATACGAATGCTGCCATTAAAGCGCTGATTTTTATCTTTCCGAATTTTCTCATTCTCAAAAGTAAGTATTCTCTAAATGACAAGTTTGCAATTTTTGAGAAAAGTTCTGATTTGGGTAGTTTTAAGAATTACTTGTTGCTTAATAGGAAGATCTTTTTGGCTTTCGCCGAATATATTCTGGATGAGTAAGATTTTGATGGCGTGGAGTTTTGATTTTGTCTTCGGTTGAAGTAGTAAGGAAAAATTTGAAGTCATTTGCTAATGAAAGTTGTCGTCCCGCTTTCTGGTGCTTGCCTGTGAAGAGTACCTACTTAGTTCTGAAAACTAGTAGGGAGATTCTGTGACGCGGGTGTTCCAAACAAAAATTCTATTACAGCCATTCGCGTTGCAAACCCTCTATTTACGTATCTCAAGAAAGTAGGTACTCGTTGTAAACGAGCACCAGAAGACGCGGCGTCAAACGTTCAAATTATTGATTTGTCTACTGTCAAAGTTATTTATGAAAATTGAAGTCAATTTCTAATGAATATTGTCACCTGCTTTTCTGGTGCTTGCCTGTGGCGAGTACCTATTTACAATTGAAAATTACTCAGAGCGTTTGTGACGCGGCTATAACAAAAATTATTTTTTAACGATCCGCGTTGCAAACGCTCTATTTACGTATCTCAAGAAAGTAGGTACTCGTTGTAAACGAGCACCAGAAGACGGTGACGTCAATCGTTCAAATTATTGATTTGTCTAGTATCAAAGTTATTTATGAAAATTGAAGTCAATTTCTAATGAATATTGTCACCTGCTTTTCTGGTGCTTGCCTGTGGCGAGTACCTATTTACAATTGAAAATTACTCAGAGCGT
>JBBSQV010000089.1:0-10810 GCA_038243675.1 Flavobacteriales bacterium | reverse complement strand
CTTTGCTCGATTTCGAAAGATATAATGGAAGTAAATCAACTACGTTTGGAGAGCAATCAGATAGCAAAAAAACTTTGCCCTTGCTTTCGTTCCGTCGTGACGGATCAACATAAATACAATCCCATGTTCGGTCGAGTTCTTTAAGAATTTGAGTGCTGTCGCCAATTTTGCACTGTATATTATTAGCGTTAAGCGCTTCAAAATTATGAGCGACTATTTGCGATAAATCCTCCTGTATTTCGCAATGTACAACTTCTCTAAAATTCTTAGAAAAGTAATAAGCGTCCACACCAAATCCGCCCGAAAGATCAATTAAAGCTTCGCCAGAAACTAATGACGCCTTGTATTTCGCAGTAATTTCTGAAGAAGTTTGCTCAACCGAAACTTTTGATGGGTAAATAACATTCTTAGTTGAAAACCACAAAGGGAGCTTATTTTCTGCCTTGGTCTTTGCGGTAATTTGATTTAAAATCTCCTTGAAATCAAATCCATCGAATGGATTTTTAGATAGAGCCATTTTGGCAACATCAGTATTCAAATGTGCGTTTATATAGTCTTGGATCTCCGGATTTAAAAGCGTCAAATTCAACTTTAAATATTTTTGGTTAATAATCTGACTAAAGTGTTATCGGGGAAAAATTCTTTTCCAATGACTTTAAGCATAGTATAAACCGGAACTGCAATCACCATACCTAAAATACCCGAAAGGAAACCTGCGATAAGAATGACTAGAAATATTTCTAAGGGATGAGATTTTACACTATTAGAGAAAATAAGAGGTTGTGACAAATTGTTGTCAACCATTTGTACAAGAAAGAATCCAATTAAAACATATATTGTTGTCGGTAAAATCTCCGTTTGAAAATCTCCACCCAAATTGCTAATCATGGTTAATAACGCTGCAATCACTGTTCCTAAAAGAGGCCCTACATAAGGAATGATATTTAAAATAGCACATAAGAATGCAATAACCACAGAGTTCTGAACTCCAAATATTAGTAGAACAATTAAATAAAGAATGAAGATTACTCCAAGCTGTAAAAGTAATCCGATGAAGTATCGTGACAACAAATAATTTATTTTTTCAAGAGAATTCAGTATTTGTCCTTCGTGAGAATCTGGAAGTAGCTTTCTTGCTCCTTTTTCGAAAAGCATTCGGTCTTTCAAGAAAAAAAACGTAATGAAGAATATGGACGCTAAGGCCATTCCTAAGTTTCCAAGTATTCCCAGAAGACTATTAAAAAATACAGGTATGAACGCAAAACTTATGCTGGAACTAACTTCAGATTCTTTCATTAACTTTTGAGAATCAATATTGTGACTTTCTAAAAATGCCAGCCACTGATTGTATAGAGTCATTAAATTTTGCTCTATTTCCGCTGCATTTAAAACTGACAAGCTACGACCTTGGGCAATTACAAGTGGTACAAACATCATGATAAAGCCCACAATTAGCAAGATAAAAAGTAAAAGTACAGATGCAGCCGCAAGTGTATTTGGAAATTTTAGTCTAAATTTTAAAAAGCGTAAGATCGGACTGCCAAGTAGAGTGAGTATTAATGCGATGAGTAGATAAATTAATACTGCTTTGATCATATACAATAAATACAGAATCACTACAATAGCAAAAAGAATTCCAACTGCTTTAATCAGTCCGTAGGCGAGGGTATTTGATCTCATATTTCTTAGTTATTAAAAATATAGTATATAATGTTTGCGCCCATTTTAAGCGCTTTTTCTCTTAGTTCTGCAGGATCATTGTTGACTTCGGCATCTTCCCAACCGTCTCCTAAATCTGTTTCATATGTATATAATAGTACAAGTCGACCATCATTAAAAATACCAAAAGCTTGCGGTGGTTTTCCATCGTGCTCATGTATTTTAGGCAGGCCGCTCGGAAAAGAATAAGGTTTTTGAAAAATAGCGTGAGTTGCTGGAATTTCTACTAGAGCATTCTCAGGAAATAATTTTATTATCTCTCTGCGAATATATTTATCCAAACCATAGTTATCATCAACATGCAAAAAACCTCCACCCAATAAATAGCTTCTTAAGTTCTGTACCTCATTATCAGTAAAAACGACATTTCCGTGCCCCGTAAGATGCACAAAAGGATAGAGGAATATCTCTGAGCCAGAAGGTGTAACTGTTACTGGCTTATTTTTAAATGTTGTTTTAATATTTTGATTACAATACTTTATCAAATTTGGGAGCGAAGTTGGATTTGCATACCAATCGCCACCGCCGCCATATTTAAGCAGTGCAATTTCCTGAGCATTAGATTTAAATGCAATAAATAAGAAAATAACAGCTATCAAATTTTTCATAATCACCTTATTCATTGCAAAAAGCTGCATAAGTGCAAGCGACTATTGCCGCTGTTTCTGTACGCAATCTCGTTTCTCCCAAAGATACTGGAACAAATCCGTTTTCTATCGCAGTTTTTATTTCGTTGGACGAGAAATCTCCTTCAGGACCTATTAAAATTACAGCTTTCGATGCAGAACGTAATGCTTCTTTCAATGAATGTTTTTCACCATTCTCGCAGTGAGCAACAAATAATTGACCTTCATATTTTTCTTTTAGAAAATCTTTCAGCAACATCGGCTCGTTAATAATCGGCGTGTAGTATTGCAGTGATTGCTTACTTGCGGACTGAACTATTTTTTGAAATCGATCCAATTTTATATTCTTCCTTTCTGAATGATCACAGAAAATTGGTGTAATTTCATCCACACCAATTTCGGTTCCTTTTTCTAAAAACCACTCATAACGGTCGTTCATTTTTGTAGGTGCTACGGCAAGATGAAGATGGTATATTCTTCTTTCAAAATGCTCAACTTTTACAATCCGAACTTGACACTTATTTTCAGACGCTAGTATAACTTCTGTCGTAAAAAGATCGCCTATTCCATTAGTAACAAATAACTTGTCGCCATCTGCTTTACGCAAAACTTTAACTATATGTTTACTCGCTTCACGATCAAATGTAAATCCAATGTCTTTTTTAGTTAAAACTGAATTGTAAAATAATTGCATATTAAAATGTGGTTCTCGATTTAGAAACTACCGAAGCGTTTTCAAAATCATTAAGTAAAAATTTGTGATAGCCAACAATTCCGATCATTGCGGCATTATCAGTTGTGTATTCGAATTGCGGAATATGAGTCTTCCAACCTAACTGCTGTCGAGCTGCAGTTAACGCAGATCTAATGCCACTATTTGCTGAAACTCCCCCGCCAATCGCTATGCGGTTGATACCAGTTTGGGCAACGGCAAGTTTTAATTTATCCATTAAAATTGCAACTATGGTATATTGCACAGAAGCACAAACATCATCAATATTTTCTGATATAAAATTAGGATTGACTTTTACTTCTTTTTGTACAAAGTATAAAATAGCAGTTTTCAAACCAGAAAAGCTAAAATCAAGCCCGTCAATCTTTGGTTTTGGAAATAGATATTTTTTTGGATTTCCATTTTGAGCGTGTTTATCTATGAGCGGTCCTCCGGGGTATGGCAATCCTAAAATCTTAGCAGTTTTATCAAAAGCTTCACCAACAGCGTCATCAGTAGTTGTTCCAATAACTTTCATATCAAAATAGTCATCAACTTGAACAATTTGTGTATGACCACCACTAATGGTAAGGGCTAGAAAAGGAAATTCAGGTTTCTCCATTGACTCTTCATCAATGAAATGAGCGAGTATATGTGCTTGCATATGATTTACTGCAATCAGCGGAATTGATAGTGCGAGCGACATAGATTTGGCAAAAGAACTACCAACCAAAAGCGATCCCATGAGTCCTGGGCCTTGCGTAAATGCAATTGCGGAAAGTTGCTCTTTTAAAATACCTGCATTTTTTAGTGCTGCCTCAACAACTGGTACAATATTTTGCTGATGTGCTCTCGATGCTAATTCTGGCACAACTCCGCCATATTGCTGATGAATTAACTGATTTGCGACAACATTTGATAGTACTTTATCGTTTGCCATCACAGATGCAGCGGTATCATCGCATGAACTTTCAATCGCTAGAATAAAAACTATCTGATCAGGCATAAATGCTTGGTTTTTTGAATTATATTTGGGCAAATTTAAAACATTAATAAGTATCAAAAAATTTAAAAAAATAGTATTTCGTTCGCTTCTCGGACTTATTCTACTTTTATTGGTACTCGCTGTCGCTATTTCACTACCTCAAGTACAGACAAAACTTGCGCAATATCTTACTGAAAAGCTTAACGAAGACTTTAAAACTGATATTAATGTTGAGCGAATAAAAATAACGGTATTTGGCACGGTCAAACTGCAGCAAGTTTTTATTCGAGACCATCATCAAGATACCCTGATTTATGCAAATAAAATTCAGACTAATATTCTAAGTTTCAAAAAGCTGTACAACGGTGATCTGTTTTTTGGAGATATTCGTGCAGATGGTTTGATTTTAAATATAAAAATTTACAAGGATGAAAAAGATTCTAATTTAGATCTCTTTATTGCCGCTTTTGATACAGAGCCTACGAGCGATCCAACCAAAAAGTTCCTGCTTACCGCAAAAAATGTATACCTCACCAATACTCGATTTATTTTAATTGATGATAATCTAACTATTCCTAAAACTGTTGACTTTAGTAGAATTGATGCTACTATGAACCGATTAAAAGTTCATGGTCCCGATGTGACAATGTTTATCAACAGAATGGGATTTCGTGATTTCAGAGGACTTTACGTAAGTGATTTTACAACAGATTTCACTTATACGAAGTCTAATATCTTACTTAACAAATTAAAGTTTTTTACCGAAGACTCAAATTTTGATGGAGATGTGGCGCTTCGCTATATCCGAACAGATTTTGCCGATTTTAATAATAAAGTAAAATTTGACATTGCTATAAATGACGCGTCAATCGCAACTAACGACATTGCATATTTTTATAAAGAACTTGGAGCAGACAGAAAATTTGATATAAAAGCAGATATCAAAGGAACTTTAAATGACTTTAATGTTAAGAATCTTCGATTAAAAGAAGGTTTTGTTTCTGAAATAATTGGCGACGTAAATTTCAAAAATCTTTTCGGAAAGAAAGGACAAGATTTTTATATGAAAGGCTCTTTTGATAAAGTGGTTTCAGATTATAAAAATCTAATAGATTTATTGCCAAATATTTTAGGAAATAAACTACCAACATCTTTATCTAAGATTGGACGCTTCAACGTCCGCGGAGATGCAGAAATTACTACCACCTACATCTATGCTGATGTCTATATGACAACAGCTTTAGGTAATGTGCAGTCTAAACTGAAAATGAACAACATTAACAATATCGACAATGCTTCCTACTCTGGAAATATCATAATGGAAAATGTGGATCTTGGAAAAATTCTTGACCGAACTGATATCGGGAGGGTATCGCTTAATGTGGATGTTGATGGAAAAGGATTTACAGAGCAATATCTAGACACCAAATTTACAGGAGATATCTATAGTGTACGCTACAATGATTACAATTACAAAAATATAATCGTTAATGGAAATTATAAAAAGCCAGTATTTACAGGAGAATTTTTTATCAATGATCCAAACTTATTTATGGACTTTGATGGAGCTGTGAATTTAGGTCGAAAAGAAACGATGTTCGACTTTCATACAAAAATTGATTACGCCAATCTTCGTAATCTAAACTTTGTTAAGGGAGATTCAATTGCTATCATCAAAGGTGACGTAACTATGAATGTCATAGGGAACACAATTGATGATATGCAAGGAAGTATTAATATTTCGGAAGCATCTTACCAAAATAATAATGATACTTTTCTTTTCAATGATTTTATTATCGAGTCATTCTTTGAAGAAAATAAAGTTCGTACAATAACAATAGATTCACCAGATATTATTTCTGGGAAAATGGTAGGGAAATATGAATTTGGTCAACTTAAAAAAATGGTTGAAAATTCTTTGGGAAGTTTGTACGCCAATTACGTGCCCAACAAAGTTAAAAAAGGTCAGTTTTTAAATTTTAATTTTACGATTTATAATAAAATTATAGGACTTTTCTATCCAGGAATATCTCTATCTACAAATACCGTTGTCGACGGAAGCATAAATTCTGACGATGACGATTTCAAATTCAACTTTAATTCTCCTCAGATTGATCTTTTTAATAATATAATTGATAAGGTTTCCCTTAGGATTGATAATAAAAACCCGTTATATAATGCCTATATCGCAATTGATAGCATTAAAACAAGTAGATATAAGATTTCAGATTTCCAATTGCTGAATGTAACGGCCCGCGATACATTGTTTGTGCGTACAGAATTTAAAGGTGGAAATGAAGAACAAGATTATTACAACCTGAATTTATACCACACAATTGATCAAACGAAAAACAGCATCGTCGGCTTTTCAAAAAGTGAGATGAAATTCAAAGATTATCTCTGGTATATTAATGAAAAAGACGATGACGACAATAAGGTTGTTTTTGACAAAGCTCTAAAAGATTTCTCTATAGACAATTTTGTGCTATCACATGAAAATCAGCAAGTAGTTTTAGACGGTACGCTCTCCGGCAAAACCAAGAAAGACCTTAATCTTACTTTTCAAGACATCGATCTGTACAGGATAACACCAGAATTAAGCAACCTGAAAGTCGAAGGTAGTCTTAATGGTAAAGTAAGCTTTATTCAAAGTAAGGATATTTACAAGCCTACTTCATCGCTTGCAATTGATAGTCTTAAGATAAACGACATTACACTGGGCAAAATGCTTCTCGATGTAAGAGGTGACAAGACATTCCAAAAGTTTTATGTCAAGTCTACAATAGATAATGAAAATATGCAGTCTTTTAAGGCTGATGGTAGTTTTGAGGTAAAGGATTCGAAAACCACTGCGGATATAGATTTGCGATTTGCTGAATTTAATTTAGGAATTCTAAGTTCGCTAGGAGGTGAGGTGATTACAGACATACGTGGTCTTGTATCAGGTACTGCCAGAATTGAAGGAAATCTTAGTGATCCCGAAATTAATGGAAGATTATTTCTCGACGACGCTGGTCTTACAATTCCTTACCTAAATGTAAATTATGAGCTCGATAAAAAATCCATTGTAGATGTCACCGAAACTTCATTTATAATTCGAAATTCAATAATAAAGGACACAAAATATAGTACAGTTGGCTTCTTAAATGGTCGAGTGAGACACTCCAAATTTGACGATTGGAAATTAGATTTAGAAATAAAATCGAGCAGGCTACTTGCGCTAGACACCGAAGATAGTGATGATGCTGCGTACTACGGTACAGCATTTATCGATGGAGTAGCAACAATTACTGGTCCTACTAATGGATTATTTATTAAAGTGAATGCCAAATCTGAAAAAGGAACCAATTTTAAAATTCCAATAAATAATTCAGAAGCTGTGGGATCAAATAGTTATATTCATTTTTTATCGCCCCAAGAAAAATATGATATAGACCATGGCATCCTTGCCGAAAGCAGAAATTATAATGGACTTGAATTAGAATTCGATTTTGACATTACGCCAGATGCAGAAGTTGAAGTAATTTTGGACAAAAACACTGGACACGGTATTAGAGGTAAAGGATTTGGTTCGCTTTTATTTAAAATTAATACCTTGGGTAAATTCAACATGTGGGGAGATTTCCAGGCTTATGAAGGAGTCTATAATTTTAAGTACGGGGGGTTGATTGATAAGAAATTCAACGTAAAAAAAGGAGGTTCAATTGTATGGGAAGGAGATCCGATGCGAGCTGTTCTAAATCTTGAAGCAGTTTATAAGACTACCGCAAATCCTGCAGTTTTATTAGAAAATGCATCTTTCAACAAGAAAATTCCGGTCGAAGTTTTGGTAGGAATTAGAGGTAGCTTAAGTAATCCAGAGCCAGATTTCCAAATTGAATTTCCAACAGTAAGTTCGGTTCTTAAATCTGAGATCGAATATAAACTTAATGATAGAGATACAAGACAAACACAGGCACTCTACCTACTTTCGAGTGGTGGATTCTTGAGTCCGGAAGGTGTAAGCCAGTCGGATTTTGCCGGTAACTTCTTTGAGCGTGCAAGTGGGCTATTCAATGACATCTTTCAAGACGAGGACGGTAAATTTGTTGTCGGTATCGATTATGTTTCGGCAGACAAACGTCCTGGAATTGAAACTGATGGCCGTTTTGGTTTCGCCGTTTCGACACATTTAAACGATCGAATTAGCATCAACGGAAAAGTTGGTGTACCAGTGGGTGGAATTAACGAAACCGCAATAGTAGGAGATGTTGAAATTCTATATAGAGTAAATGCCGATGGATCGATGAATCTTCGAGTTTTCAATCGAGAAAATGACATTAGTTATATAGGAGAGGGAATTGCTTATACACAGGGAGTTGGTATCACGTACGAAGTAGATTTTAATACATTCCAGCAATTAGTGAAGCGAATCTTCAAACATATTAAGCTGGAGCAAATTCCAACTAGAATTGATGATATTCAGGATTCAGAAATAAATCCAGAATATATTAACTTCAATACTGATAAGAAGAAAAAGAAAAAAGAAGTCGTAAAGCCTAATCACGACGCCCGACCTCCAGACGAATAACACCTCGATTAGCGATGCTTTAGTAATTTTCAAGAATTTTCTAATAATTTTAGTACAAGTAAGTGCCATAAGCCATCGATGTTTGTTAAGTTTACCGTACAATCAAAAAGTTAGATGGACAATAAGATCAAAACAATTGCTGTGCTTACTTCTGGTGGGGATTCACCTGGAATGAATGCTGCAATACGCGCAGTAGTTCGGACATGTGCTTACCACGGTTTGCAATGCCAAGGAATATTTAGAGGATTTCAAGGACTCATGGAAGGCGACTTCAAGGAATTGGGAGCGCGCTCCGTTAATAATATTATCAATAAGGGTGGGACGATGCTCAAGTCTGCACGTTCAGATGAATTTAAATATTATGAAGGACGTAAAAAAGCCTTTGAGAAACTTCAAGAAGCTCAAATTGATGCGCTCGTCGTGATTGGTGGGGACGGAAGTTTTAAAGGGGCAAGAGAGCTACACTCAGAGTTCAAAATTCCTGTAATCGCAATTCCAGGTACCATTGACAATGATATTTTTGGTACTACACACACACTTGGTTATGATACTGCCCTCAACACAGTTGTGGATGTTATAGATAAAATACGCGATACGGCAAGCTCCCATAACCGTCTTTTCTTTATAGAAGTAATGGGTAGAGACTGTGGCCACATCGCACTGAATGCTGGCATCGGCGCAGGAGCAGAGGAGATTTTGATTCCCGAAGAAAATCTCGGTGTCGATAGACTTTTAGAGTCGCTCCGCCGCAGTAAAGCTTCAGGGAAATCGTCCAGCATAGTCGTAATCTCAGAAGGTGGTAAAATTGGAAAAACAGTTTTTGAACTCAAAGATTATGTTGAGGAAAACTTAAGCGAATATGAAGTTCGAGTTTCTGTATTAGGGCATATGCAACGCGGTGGAGCGCCATCTTGTTTCGATCGCGTATTAGCAAGTAGATTTGGAGTAAAAGCAGTAGAGTCGTTGATGGAGGGAAAATCCAATTTTATGGTAGGTCTATGCAATGAAAAAATTGTGTTAGTTCCACTAGAAAAAGCTATTAAAGGCAGCGCCCCAATAGATATGGAATTGGTGCGAGTTTCAGATATTATGTCTACTTAAAAAAATATTTAAAATATAAAATTTAGAAATTATGGCAAAAGTTCAATTAGGAATAAATGGTTTTGGAAGAATTGGTCGACTTGTTTTACGAGAAACTTTTGATCGTAATGATACAGAAGTTGTTGCTATTAATGATCTTTTGGCGGTAGATCATCTCGCTTATTTGCTAAAATACGATTCTGTTCACGGTCGTTTCAACGGCAAAGTGGAAGTTAGAGATGAAAAACTTTATGTCAACGATAAACATATTCGCACAACATCCGAAAAAGATCCCGCTTTATTAAAATGGGACGAAGTAGGAGCGGAGATAATTATGGAATGCACCGGACTTTTTACAACCAAAGAAACTGCTGGCGCGCACATTAAAGGTGGAGCCAAAAAAGTTGTGATTTCTGCTGCGTCCATAGATGCTCCAATGTTTGTTATGGGAGTCAATCACAAAGATGCAAAAGCCGAAGACACTATTGTTTCCAACGCTTCTTGTACCACAAATTGCTTAGCGCCACTCGCAAAAATTCTTAATGACGAGTTCGGAATTGTCGAAGGTTTAATGACCACGATTCATGCGGTTACGGCCTCGCAACTGACGGTTGATGGCGCTTCTAAAAAAGATTTCCGAGGCGGTAGGTCTGCGCTAAACAATATAATTCCTGCCTCTACAGGTGCGGCGATTGCCGTTGGGAAAGTGATCCCAGAACTGAAAGGAAAGTTAACAGGTATGGCAATGAGAGTGCCAGTTTTGGATGTTTCTGTGGTGGATTTAACCGTAAAGCTTGCCAAAGAAACTTCTTATGAAGAGATAATGCAAGTCCTTAAAAAAGCTTCCGAGACAGACTACAAAGATATTTTGGGTTACACCGAAGATCTTGTGGTGTCGCAGGATTTAGTTTCAGACACACGCAGCTCCATTATCGATGCAAACGCAGGAATTGAACTAAACTCTACTTTTTTCAAGATCGTTTCTTGGTATGATAATGAGTTTGGTTTCTCAAGCAAAATGATCGATTTGGCAGTACTAGTTGCTAATTTAAAATAATTTTTTCAGGAGCTTTATCCCGCTATCCTCTACAATCCGGCTATGACATTTGCCGTAGCAG
>JBBSQV010000088.1:0-10863 GCA_038243675.1 Flavobacteriales bacterium | reverse complement strand
TTTTTGTTGTATAATAAGTAACCGCAATATTTGCTTGACCATTGATGATTTCTGCAGTTTTTGTAGGCAGATCAAACCCTTCGATTCCATTTGCAGGAGTACTTGTCTCACATAATGGATAGGCTGTTATTGGAGCAATCGCTGGTTTTTCATTTACAATTAATACCAGTGTTGTAGTGCTAACACAGTCTGGCGCTAACTCATCAAAAACACGCACCGTTAGTGTATAAGTAAATGGATTGATAATTTGATAATTGATAACATTTGTAATTGGTGTAGCTGAAGTGGCAGTTTCAAAATACTGAACTGTCAATCCTGGAGCCCCTCCTGTTATCTCATCATTTTTTACAGTCAAGTCAAAAGAAGCAAGTCCATCGTAATTGTCATCACAAACTTCAAGAGGAGTAGGATCGCTAATGGCTGGAGGATTTCCTATTGTGATTGTTGCAGTACCTGTTAGTTCTTGTGTACAAGCAGATTCTGAAGCATCGCTTACACTTAGGAGGTTCACATTAATTTGCCCAACGACAGCAGTCGAAACTGGTATAGAAACCGAATTTCCTGTTGTAATAGTAATTGTTAATGGAGCAGCACCGTCAATATTATAAGTAAAAGTATAAGGCGCCGTTCCATCAGCTCCTGTAAATGTTACTATCGGCTCAGATGTATTCTGACAAACAGAAGTAGTACCTTCTACAGTAGCTGTAGGTAAAGCTTGAACCGTAATAATCGCAGTACCCTCCTGCTCTTGCGTACAAGCAGAAGTTTCCAAATTCTCTACACTAATTAATGTATAAGTATTAATACCCACAGTCGTAGTCTCAGCAGAGATTGTTGCAGTATCACTTCCGGCAGGACTCGTAACCGTTTGCGTCGGTCCACCATTTAAAGTATAATTGAATGTGTAAGGCAGTTCTCCCCCAGTTCCTACAAATGTCACGAGAGGATTTGCAGCATTCTGACAAACACTGGTAGTTCCAACTATTGTAGCGGTCGGTAGCTCTAAAACTTCTATAGTAAGCGATTCTACAATCTCAGTTACACAACCAGTATCACCTGTAGCACTTACCAAATTTATAACTGTATCGATTTGTAAATTTGGAATTACTATAGTATTATTAGTAGGTGAGACTACAATAGATTGATTTTCACCTCCATCAATATTATATATTACTTCAGTGTCGGTTTCCGCAGTAAAAGTAATTGTAACAGATTCTCCTAAGCAAACGTTAGTGCTAGTGGTAGCTATCGACGCTTCACCTCTATTTCCCACGCTTACGATTATTTCCTGAAAAGGTCTGCACTCGGCAGCTGCAGGAGTAGGATTGGCAATAGCATAAACATAGTAAACTTCTGATTCGTCTGGTAGTGAACCTGGCAAACCTAAAGTAGGAGCTTCATAAATTGCAAAGCCAGCAGAATTTGCTGTCGCTGTGCCTAAGGGAGTACCACCACTATAAACTGTCCCAGCTGTTTGTGGAGTAGTGAAATAAACATAAGATATTCCATTTGCAGCTGTAAACGAAGTTTCTACTGAAAAAGGCGCTGGTGCGTTATCAAGACATACCTCCTGCGCAGGAGAAGGATTTTCTATTATAGTCGGCGAAATTTGAAAACTTCTGATATAAATGCACCCACCGGCATTTATATTAGTAATACTCATCCAAATTGTCTGACCATCACTAACAAATAATTCAGGATTATCTATGGGATTTGAAATTTCTTCAGCTTCAATTAAACTTGTGTGAAAGTAAATATCATATTCACTCTGATCCAATCCTTCTAATATTATATCTGTATTTTGAGTAAGATCAAATTCATTTGTACAAGCGATTAAATCGTCTGGCAAAGCCGTTAAATTTGGAAAAACTTCTACAAGCACATCTTTTGTAAGAGTAACAAAGTCTCCACAAACATTATATATAGCTGTAGCACGGTAAACAGTAGTTTCGGTTGGAGAAACATCAATAGTAGTATTGCTCCCTAAATTATTTCCTGCGGCATCACTCCAAGCAAATTCAACAACAGAATCTCCACTTGGGGTAAATCTCCAAGCTTCATTTGAAGCTGTCCAATTTCCAACATCTCTGCCTGGAGGAGTGTAGGCTACCGTTCCATCAGCATTTAGTATTCCAATAACACCTTTCCCACCATTCCACGAGCAAACGGTTCTATTTTCTACATAAACTTCAATAATATTTGAAATTTCGTAAATAACTATCTGATATGTTTGCAATCCAACGCTCTGCTTACAATCCCACTGCCCTAAATGATAAAAATTTATTACCAGCTTTCTACAAGGATAATTCCCCATTAACTGGTAGTTTATCGAAACCTCTGGAGGTGAATATGGATCAAACGTAGGAGAAATCGCAGGATTTGTATCTTGATATACACCGAAAATCGAATTTTTGATAGGAAAAGAAGTAGACTGGAGAGCTGTTTGTCCATTCATACTCCAAGGTGAAAAATCGCCAGGTGCATGACTATTAAAGGTCAATACTCCATTTGAACCAATATTTGCAGTGCTAAATTTATTTCCAAAGAAACAGAATTCGAATGGCAAAGGAATATCACCTGACCATTCATCGTCCGTATTTACTGAAACTGGTGTAAATCCAGGGCCGAAGAATGCTGCTTGAGGACAATAAGGGATTGATGAAACCTCGTATGAAGTTGTTGTTCCAAGATCTTGATAAGATGCCGTAAGTTGCCTTGAATCGCCAACTTCACATATAGGAGATATACTATTGTTTAAATCAAGATTTCCAGCGAGTACAGTTGCACAACCATTGGAGTTTATTAGTGCTTTGGCGCTGCTACCGATTATTGGGTTATTACATCCGTTAAGACTGGCGGAAAGTAATGTATAAGTTACTGTCTCTTGTAAAATTGGAGAAGTAAAAACCGCAGTACCAGTAGCATTCAAGGTAACATTGCTATACTGATTGGTACTAGACTTTATTACTACAAATGCCCCTGGAGTTCCTGTTATTGTGAAACTTGCGATATTATTAGGACATATAGTAACGTCACCAGAAATTGTCGCAGTAGCTCGCGCTTCAACTGTAACAGTAGCTGTACCATTTTGTAATTGAAAACAGTCAGCAGCAGCACATGAAACACTCACTAACGTATACGTAAATGTACCAAGTGTGCCTGTAGGTACAGGAACTGTTACACTATTTGAAATAGTTGTAGATACTGTCAATTGAGGACCACCGTTTATTGTATAAACAAAAGTATAAGGCGCACTTACGCCACTGCCTGTAAATTTAACTACTTGCAGTGGAGTATCGATACAGACAATCGCCGTTCCCTCTATAACCGCAGAGGGTAGTATTTTTACGGTTACAGTAGCATCTCCACTTTGTAAATTAGTGCAACCAAGCGTAGCGCTAGAAACACTAACTAATGTATATGTAAAAACTCCCACTGCAGTTGTAGGCACAAGAACATTAGCAATATTGGATGTTAAACTAGTAATGGTTTGTTCTGCTCCGCCATTAATTGTATAGACAAAAGTATAGGGCGCGGAGGCGCCACTTGCGGTCAAAGTAACAAATACTGGCAACGGGCTGTCTTTACCCACCGTAGCAGTTCCGCTTATTGTCGCAGTAGGTAAATCTAGCACAATTAGCATGGCATTTTCAGTTTGCAACTGAGAGCATCCCGATTCTGCAGAAGAAACACTGACAAGTGTATAATCAAACACTCCGATTTCGTTTGTAGGTGCTGTTAACGTGGCAATATCTGACGTATTACTACTTGAAATGGTCTGCTCGACACCACCATTAATTGTGTAAGTAAAAATATAAGGAGCAGTTCCTCCGCTTCCAGTAAAAATAATGTCCTGTGAGGGCGCATCCTTACAAACAGTAGCCGTTCCGCTTATTGTCGCCGTAGGTAATGCTAAGACCGTTACTGTCGCGCTACCAGTTTGCATCTGAGTGCATCCGGGAGTAGGACATGATACGCCTACTAATGAATATATAAATACACCAACAACATTTGTAGGCACTGGAACCGAAACTGTACTTGAAGTAGCAGTAGTTGAAACCGTCTGCTCTGCCCCACCATTAATTGTATAGGTAAATGTATAAGGAGCACTTTCTCCACTACCAGTAAAAGTAATTACTTGCAAAGGAGTATCTATACACACAGTCGCTGTTCCACTTATAGTTGCCGCTGGCAATAGCACCATATTAGCAACAGGTGTAGTGGATAATTCAGACACATCGTTATGGTTACCAAATACGCCTGTAAAAACGAATAGCAACAATAATAAGTAGGATTGTTTCATATATAATAATGTTTGAGACGGGAAATTTACATATAATTAACAAATAAACCTTACAGAAGTTTCAAATTCTAAAAATTTAACAGCGGCTGCTTTTTTAGAATTTTATTAATTATCTTTGCACTTGTAAAAACTTCAATAGAATACAAATAATATTACAGATGATAAATCCTTTGGATGTGGATCAGGAAATTGGCGACAATCACATTGCTAGCAGTGCAACAAATCCTATGAGAAGCGATGCTTTTGTGTTGACCGATGATCAAAAAATTGAATTAATTAAAAAAGACGTTTATAATATTCTGCAAACGTTAGGAATGGATCTTACAGATGATAGCATGCAAGGAACTCCTAACAGAGTTGCTAAAATGTTTGTGAATGAGATTTTTGCGGGACTGAACCCGAATAGAAAACCAAATCCGTCAGTTTTTGAAAATAATTATAAGTATGGGGAAATGCTAGTTGAGAAAAACATTACCGTCTACTCTACTTGCGAGCATCATTTGCTTCCTATTATAGGACGTGCTCACGTTGCTTATATTTCTAATGGTACAGTAATCGGATTATCAAAGATGAATCGTATTGTAGAATATTATTCAAAGCGTCCACAAGTACAAGAAAGACTAACTATGCAGATCGTTCAGGAATTGCAAACAGCTTTAAATACGATGGATGTTGCATGTGTTATTGATGCAAAACACTTGTGTGTAAACTCACGTGGTATTCAGGATATTGAGAGCAGCACCGTCACATCAGAATTTGGTGGTCGTTTTAAGGAAGAATCTGTACGAAGAGAATTACTTGACTACATAAAAATGGAAACTAAATTCTAATTTTAGAACGAAATTTCCTTTTCAATCTAATGCCCTAGCCCTGATAGCAGCAGCATCCTTTTCCTTTTTTTTAAGGAAAAGATACAGCGGATAGCAGGAAAAAGCTCCAAAAAAAATAAAAAAAATGACAGCCTTATATAAAACTCAAGAAGTAAAAATTTACAATTCGCTAAGTGGCGAAAAAACAGTCTTTGCTCCAATTCATGAGGGAAATGTGGGTATGTATGTGTGCGGACCCACGGTTTACAGCAATGTGCACTTGGGAAATGTTCGAACGTTTATGTCATTTGACGTTGTTTTTAGATATTTTTTACATCTTGGATATAAAGTGCGTTATGTGCGAAATATCACGGATGCGGGCCATCTAGAAAATGATGCAGATTCCGGTGAAGATCGTATAGCAAAGAAAGCGCGTCTTGAAGAATTGGAGCCAATGGAAATTGTGCAGCGATATACTGTGGATTTTCATAATGTGCTGAATGCTTTTAATTTTTTGCCGCCAAGCATCGAGCCAACGGCAACCGGACATATTGTTGAGCAAATAGAAATCATACAGCAGATTCTAGATAAGGGTTTCGCTTATGAAGCCAACGGATCTGTATATTTTGATGTGCTGAAATATAATAAAGATCATCATTACGGAAAGTTAAGCGGACGTAATATAGAAGATATGCTTACGAATACTCGTGATCTTGAAGGACAAACCGACAAAAGAAATCCGCAAGATTTTGCACTGTGGAAAAAAGCAGAGCCAAAACATATCATGCGTTGGAATTCGCCATGGAGCAACGGTTTTCCGGGTTGGCACTTGGAATGTACCGCGATGAGTACTAAATATCTAGGAAATCATTTTGATATTCACGGAGGTGGAATGGATTTAAAATTCCCTCACCATGAATGTGAAATTGCGCAAAACGAAGCCGCGAAAGGTTGTGATCCGGTAAATGTCTGGATGCATGCCAACATGCTTACGCTAAATGGTAAAAAGATGGCAAAGTCTACTGGAAATTTCATTTTACCAAGTGAAATTTATACGGGCGATAACGAAGTTTTGAGTAAATCATTTACAGCATCGGTTGCTAGATTTTTTATGCTACAAGCACATTATAGAAGCATTCTTGATTTTTCTGATTCCGCGATTGTGGGTGCAGAAAAAGGATACATCCGATTGATGGAAGCGGTTGATATGTTGGATAGTCTGCCAGCTTCTGCAACTTCAAGCATTGATATTGCTGCTTGGAAACAGACTTGTTATGATGCAATGAATGACGACTTTAACACTCCTATCTTAATTGCTCAACTTTTTGAAGGCGCAAAATACATTCATGCGGTTGCAAGTGGAAAAGACACTTTAACTGCTGATGATGTTTCCGAATTGAAAAATACGATGCACTCATTTTTGTTTGATGTTTTAGGTGTGAAAGCTGAAAATGATACAACAGAAAAAGATGCAAAACAACTGGAAGATGTAATAGAAATATTGATTACAATGCGCAACACAGCTAGAGCAAATAAAGATTTTGCTCTTTCTGATAAAATTCGTGACCAGTTGTTAGAGGCAGGAATTCAGTTGAAAGACACAAAAGACAAAACAGTTTTTACATCAAAATAATATCGTCAAGGCAATGTTGAAAAAGATTCTAATAGCGCCTTTTATATTTCTTGTACAGGTTTATAAAGTTGTACTGAGCCCTATTTTACCAGCAGTTTGCCGATATGAACCAAGCTGCTCCACATATATGATTCAATCTTTGAGAACTCACGGTCTTTTTTATGGGCTTTTTTTGGGAATCAAAAGAATATTAAGTTGCAACCCTTGGGGAGGAAAAGGATATGATCCAGTACCTGCAAAAAAATGCAATCACTAAACATAAAATTAAATAAATAAATAAAAGTATATGACAAACGCGCTTTATATGGTTTGGAATCCGTCAGAGGGAATTGACCTTGGCGTAATAATGATTCGGTTTTATAGTTTAATGTTTGTTGTAGCTTTTGGTCTGGGCTGGTACATTATGAAGCGTATTTTTGAACGCGAAAATGAACCAATTGAAAATCTTGACACTTTATTTATTTGGACAGTACTTGCCACTTTGCTAGGTGCTCGTCTTGGACATGTCTTCTTTTATGACTGGGAATATTACAGAAATCATCTAGTAGAAATACTGTTACCAATTCGCGAGAACGCAAACGAAAGCATCTTGTATATTCAAGGGTGGGAATTTACCGGATTTCAGGGATTGGCGAGCCACGGAGCAGCAATCGCAATTATTTTGGTAATGTACTTCTACAGTAAAAATGTGTTGAAACGTCCGTTATTATGGATCTTGGACAGAATTGTTATTCCGGTGGCAAGTGGTGCAATTTTTGTGCGATTGGGCAACTTTTTTAATTCAGAAATTGTTGGAGAAGCAACGACTTCTCCTTTTGGAATTAAATTTTTGCATGATGCTTATTCAGCTCAAGATGCAGTGCAGGCGACACAGATTCCAGATTCGAAACTAGCTTACGATTCAATTGCGAATAGTCCTCAGTTTGCTGAGCTTTTAGCTCAAATACCAGCTAAACATCCCGCGCAATTGTACGAAGCGGTTGGTTATATAGCGGTTTTTGCAATACTGTATTATATGTACTGGAAAACCGATGCGAGAACAAAACCTGGACTTTTGTTTGGAGTTTTTCTAGTTTCTTTATGGACAGTGCGCTTTTTTGTTGAATTTATCAAAGAAAGTCAAGGTGGTTTTGAAAGCGCTTTAGGACTTTTCTCTACAGGTCAGTGGCTTAGTATTCCGTTCATTATTGCTGGATTATACTTTATATTTCAAGCGAAAAAGCGATACGATAGTTTATAAAACTCATTCAATATTTTAGAATATAACTCTTGCTATTTGATAGTGAGAGTTTTTTTGTCTTAAGTTGTAGAAATTAGAATACTATTTTGAAGTTTTTCGCTTACGCGTAAGGTGTTATTTGCATAACTACCTTAACAGTACCATTAAAATAATAAAGATTTATTGAGCAATAGCAATTAGAACTTTAAGTATGACAAGATTAAAAGATGCTTAGGATTTAAAGTAATGAGAAATACAGAAGTTGTAGCAACAAAAAATAACGTCTCTTCTAACCCTGATTTTTTAAATTCATCTTGCATTAAAGGAATGCTGTCAGTTAATAACTTTCACTTCATGACTTCTTCTTGTTACTTCACCACCATAATACTTGATGATAATCGACACTGCATCTATCATTAAATTTTCACTTACTTGCACAGCATTATTTGTCGAAAGTGTTCTCGAAAATCATTATATTCCATCCTTCAAGAATTTATAACTTGCGCCTTATGACTTCAGTTACTTCTAAAAGTCTAGACAAAGACAATGCTTCAACAAACACAAAATCCCTCATTGTGACTGCAGCAAAACTTCGGCTAAAGCCATATTAAAAGTGATAAAGTAAGCGACTGAGTCTTCAATAGTAAACTCCATTTTTTAACTTCAGCCAATCTAAGACGTCTGGACAAAAACAATACTTCAACTATTACGAAATTCCTCTTTACTCGGCCAGTATAACTTCGGCACAAGCCATACTGAATATGATAATCAAGAGATAGAATTTCAAATATTACACTCCCTTTTACGTTTTCAGCCTAACTTGAACGTCTAATAGAAAACAATCTTTTAACTAGCCAGAATTCCACTATTACGCACCAAACATGAATTCGGCATAAGCTAAAATCGCCAATAATTTAAAATCACGATTAAGCAGAATTATAAAAGCAAAAAACCCGACATAATGCCGGGTTTTATAATATTTAAAATGATGTGACTAAGCTTAAACTTGTGCTTCTACCACTTCAACTTTATTGTGTCGTGCTTCGATTGCATCGTGCTCTGATTGTGGAATAGTATCACACAAAATAGGAGTTGCGATGAATAATGAAGAATATGTCCCCACAACAATACCGATCAACATTGCGAAAATAAATCCTCTAATTGACTCTCCTCCAAAGATGAACATGATAAGTAAAACCATGATCATAGTAAGAGATGTATTGACTGTTCTTGACATTGTAGAGTTAATAGATTTGTTTACAATTTGTTCAAATTTACCTTTCTCTGTTCCTGCAAGATATTCACGAACCCTGTCAAATACAATTACAGTATCATTTAGAGAGTATCCAATTACCGTCAAGATTGCTGCAATAAAGTGCTGGTCAATCTCCATTCCGAAAGGAAGGAATTTCCATAATAACGAGTAGATACCCAATACGAAAATAACGTCATGCGCAACAGCTGCTACTGCTCCAAGAGAGTATTGCCATCTTCTGTAACTTATCATCAAATAGATAAATACAAGTGCCATTGCACCTAATACTGCCCAGATTGAGTTTTTCTTAATATCATCTGCTACTGATGGTCCAACCTTAGATGCTGAAAGCAATCCAACGTTTTTACCGTCATAAGCGTTGATGAATTTGTCATACGTAATATTTGGACCATAGTATTTCTTCAGATTTTCGAAAAGTATTTTGTTTACTTCAAGATCTGCATCTGCACCTGTTTCGTCCACTTTATATTTAGTTGTGATTTTCAATTGATTGTCAGATCCAAAAACCTTTACTTCTGCACTTCCTTCAAATACATCAGCTAGTTCTCCTTTAACTGTTTCTGCAGAAACTGGTTTTTCAAATCTAATTTGGAATGTTCTACCTCCAACGAAATCTGTACCGTAGTTAAGACCATTAATTGCAAGAGATGCTACAGAAATAATAACAATTGCGATCGACATTCCATAAGCAAATTTCTTTTTACCCAAGAAATCAAAGTTGAATTTGGTAAAGAAGTTTTTAGAGAATCCAGTTACAAATGATAATTTGTTTTGACGTGAAATACTCCACTCCAATAATATTCTTGTAATAAAAATTGAAGTAAATAATGATGTTGCTATACCAATTAATAAAGTAGTAGCAAATCCTTTGATTGGTCCTGTACCAAAAATTAAAAGAACAGCTCCAGTAAGAATATGCGTTACGTTGGCATCTGTGATAGACGACATTGCACCTTGCCAGCTGAAAGAATTTTTCACAGCTTGATCAAGTGGATTACCGAGTCTGAGTTCTTCTTTGGCACGTTCATATATAATGATATTCGCATCGACTGCTGTACCCATTGTAAGAACGATACCCGCAATACCTGGCAAAGTAAGAACAGCACCTAAACTTGCAAGAATTCCGAAAAGGAAAAGTAAGTTTACCGCCAACGCGATATTTGCGTACCAACCCGCTTTACCGTAGTAAAGCATCATCCAAAGTGATACAAGTAATAGACCAACGATAGCTGAGTTTGTTCCGTTGTCAATAGCTTCTTGACCTAGAGATGGTCCTACAATTTCTGACTGAACAATTTCTGCAGCTGCAGGTAATTTACCAGCACGTAGAACATTCGCTAAATCTTTTGTTTGTGCAACATCAAACATTCCTGAGATTTCTGATCTACCACCAGCAATTGGACCGCTAGAAACGCCAGGTGCAGAATAAACTACATCATCAAGAACAATTGCAATATTTCCTTTTGTTGTAAAAGCATTACCAGTAAGTTCTTCCCACTCTCTTGCTCCTACACCACTCATTTGCATTGTAACAGATGGCTTACCTAATTGGTCAAAAGAATCTTTTGCATCTGTAACAACTCCACCGCTCATTGCAGCTTCATTGTTTTTATTTCCTTTAAG
>JBBSQV010000087.1:0-10868 GCA_038243675.1 Flavobacteriales bacterium | reverse complement strand
AGCTGTATTTAAGGTAATTTCGAATGTAAATACTCCACCTTCATTACAAGCAGAAGGAAGCAATGTATAAGTTACATCAAAAGTACCTTGTGGATTTGTTGAAAGATCTATCTCACCTGTTGTAGCATTAATAGTAAGTCCTGTCTCTGCTGTAAATGTTCCACCTGCCGAGAATCCCGTTACTTTAATTGGCATTGGATTCGGCGTCGTCGCATTATAGCAAATTGGAGAAATATAAGTAAAGTCAACAACTGCTGGCGTACTTGCACTTTGAATAAGTTGGAATGATTTTACAATAAAGCAATTTGCTGCACTGTTAATTCCTACATAGATAGTTTGACCATTCACTCCTTCAAAAGTTGTTGGATTTAGAATTGCATTAACTTGTGCATCCGCATCCGCTTGAGATAAATAATAAGTTACTGTAAACTCAGTTGGATCAAGAGCATCTGCAAGGATAACACCTGTATTTTGAGTTAAATCAAAAACAAGTGGACCTGTAGAACTACAAGCAATTAGATCAATTGGATCATTTGTAGGAATATCAGTAGTTGTTACAATAGTTACTTGACTTGTTGTTACAATATCAACACCATCACAACCTTGGTATGTAGCTTGAGCTGTCATAAGAGTTGTGTCAGAAACACACACTTCGATGTTTTGATCATTACTATAGAATACCCCATCTTTTAACCATTGGAAATCAACGTTAGAAGCACCACTTGGAGCAAATCTCCATGCCTCTTCAATTGCAGTCCATGCACCTGTATTTCTTCCAGGAGGAGCGTACGCTTGAGTCCCGGCTGCATTTTGAATTCCGATCACCCCTTGACCAGGAGTTCCGCTACTTGAAGGCCATTGCATACATGGAACCCTTCTTTCCACATATACTTCAATAATATTTGAAATTTCATAAAGTACAATCTGAGATGTCTGAGGACCGGTTGCTGTTCCACAAGAAAACTGAAGAACATTAGAGAAGTTAACTACAAGTGCACGACAAGGATATGTACCTAAAACTTGATAGTTAATACTTACCGGTCCTTGAGGGTTAGTTGTCGCTGGATTAAGATCTTGATAAACTCCATAAATAGCATTCTTAGTTGGGAATGCTGTATTTGGAATTGTCAATCCATTTAAGTTCCAAGGACTACCGCCAGTTTGTGGATCAAAAGTAATCAAACCATTAGATCCTACCCTAGCAGATGTATAAACCTGATCAAAGAAACAGAAGTTAAACGGTAGATCAACCACCGGTGACCAGATATCATCACTAGTAATATTCATTTCTACTCCACCCGTAAAAGGGAAAGGAGGACTATAATCGATTGAAGAAACATCATAAGTATTAGTTGAACCAATACCATAGAAGCTAGCTTCAAGACTAACGCATTGTTCATCATCTTCAGCACATAATATGATTTCTGCATCTACAATATCTACACCTACACCTACAAGTTGTACCTCAGCACATCCTGGGGGAGCGTAAATTGAGAATGCCTGTGGTCCAGCCCAGAAACTGCTTTCGGTCGGACTGCAAACTGAAATAACATAAAATTCATAGAACACTCCATCTGCTGCCGTGAACGGCATTGACGGTGTACCATTCACTATTGTACCAGTACCTGCAACAGGTGCTCCTGATCCAGCTACTTGTACAATTACTTCCCAAGAAGTTTCAGTACCAACTGGAGTCCAGGTAAGTGTAATAGCTGTACTTCCTGAAGCTGCTGATGCAGTTAAGTTAATTGGCGCAGGACATACAAGCGCGTTAACTTTTACATTATCAATAGCTGCTGGCGGTTGAGCTCCACCACTTCCATCATTTCTCCACTCAAAAACAATTCTCATACTTTGACCTGCATAAGCAGAAGCATCAACAAGTTGTTGAACGTGCTGCCACTGGCCATTATTATTGTATTGTCCTAGTTGTTTACGATCCGCTGAAGTTGTAATTAATGTTCCGTTTACAGGAACAAATGTTGTAGGTACGACCCACACTCTTAAATAATCATAAGGGAAAGTAGTTCCTTCTCCAACTGCTCTCCAGTCAAATTCAACATTAACGTCGCCAATAACTGCAGGCATTTGAATGTCTCTATACGCATGTGCTACTGTTGTCGCGTTGATCGTATAAGCATTAGAAGTACCATTATTATTTGTAATATAAAGCGATTTAGTTCCGCCATTACTTACGGCAGATCCAATTACCCATTTATTAGTTTGAGTATCGCTATCAAATGACCATCCTGTTACACCTTCAAATCCTTCGATGAATGGCATAATTGCTGGTATTTGTCCCGTAGTAATGGAAACTGGTCCAGTCCACGTACTAGTTCCATCAGCTCCACAGTTTGCACGTATCCAAACATAATATGTTGTTGAAGGAGTAAGATCTTCTAACAGCAAGTTAGTAGGAATAACATATCCTGTAGGAGTTGCAGTAGCGGCTGGAGTTGTACTAGTAGTACTTACAAAATAATCATAAGATGCTGGAGCACCTCCAGGAGGAGCTGTCCAAGATACATTTGCAGTAGTTTGTGCAACAGAGTTTAATACAATTGCAGATGGAGCTGAACATGTAATTACATTTACAACTACATTATCAATAGCACCTGGAGGTTGAGTACCACCACTACCATCATTTCTCCACTCAAAAATTAGCCTCATGGTCTGACCTGCAAAACCTGCAGCATTCAAAACATAGTTTGAAGTAGACCAAGAAGGGTTTTGATTAATGTTTCCACCTAATTGAATTCTTCCAGCTCCTGCCGTAACCTGAGCTCCAGCTACAGGTACATAAGTTGTTGGCACAGCCCACACTCTAATGTAATCGTAAGAACTTTCACCTTGTGCTTTCCAGTCAAACTGTACATTTAATTCATTCGTTCCAGCTGGAACAATCAAATCTCTGTAAAATTGTGTTACAGAAACTGGACTTGTTGAATACGTATTAGTTGCACCATTATCATTTGACACATACATACTATGAGTTCCAGTATTGCTCACCGCAGTACCTAAAAACCATTTATTTGTTTGGCTTCCATTATTGATTGACCAAGTATTTACTCCTTCAAATCCATCTACATAAGGTAAAACCCCAGCAACTTGTGAAGTAGTAATATATATCGGTCCAACCCAAGTACTTGTTCCATCAGGACCACAGTTTGAACGAACCCAAACAAAATATTGTGTTGAAGAAGTAAGTCCTGAAAGTGGTGTATTAGTTGTTGCAACGTTTCCAGTAGGAGTTGCTGTCGCCGTAGGAGAAATATTAGTTGTGCTTACATAATAATCATAAGATGTTGCACCGCCAGTTGGCGCTGTCCAAGAGATTGCTGCAGTAGTTTGTCCTACTGTAGTTGCAATTGGAGCAGATGGAGCTGAACATGTAATTACATTTACTACCACATTATCAATAGCTCCCGGAGGTTGAGTCCCACCACTGCCATCATTTCTCCACTCAAAAACTAGACGCATTGTCTGTCCTGCAAAAGCAGTAGTCGCGTTTACTACATAATTTGCAGTAGACCAAGATGAATTTTGGTTGATGTTTCCACCTAATTGAATTCTTCCAGGTCCAGCTACAATTTGAGTTCCAGCTTCAGGTACATAAGTTGTAGGAACTGCCCACACTCTAATATAATCATATGTACTTTCACCTTGTGCTCTCCAATCAAACTGAACATTCAATTCGTTTATTCCCGCGGGAATGATTAAATCCCTATAAAAATGAGTCACAGATATTGGACTTGTTGAATAAGTATTAGTCGCCCCATCGTCATTTGATATATACATACTATGGCTTCCAGTATTGCTAACTGCAGTACCTAAAAACCATTTATTTGTTTGAGTACCATTATTGATAGACCAAGTATTTACACCTTCAAAACCATCGACGTAAGGTAAAGTACCCGCAACTTGTGAAGTCGTAATATATACTGGTCCAGTCCAAGTACTTGTTCCATCCACTCCACAATTTGAGCGAACCCAAATAAAGTATTGTGTTGACGTTGACAATCCCGTAAGTGGCACAGTTGTACCAGTAACAGTTCCTGTTGGAGCATCCGCAGCAGTAGGAGTTGTATTTGTTGTACTTACATAATAATCATAAGAAGTTGTACCAGATATTCCTGTCCAAGAAATAGTTGCATTAGTTTGTCCTACTGTAGTAGCAATTAAATCACTTGGAGCCGAACATGTGATTGCATTAACTACCACGTTGTCAATAGCACCTGGAGGCTGTGTACCACCACCACTATCATTTCTCCATTCAAAAACCAATCGCATTGCTTGACCTGCAAATGCAGTAGCACTTACAATGTAATTCGCGGTAGTAAAAGCTGGGTTTTGATTAATATTTCCACCTAATTGTATTCTATTAGTACCAGCTGTGATTTGAGTTCCAGCAACCGGCACATAATTCGTAGGTACAGCCCATACTCGGATGTAATCCCAAGAACTTTCTCCCGCAGCTCTCCAATCAAACTGTACATTTAGGTCGTCTGTTCCTGCAGGAATAATAAGATCTCTATAGAAATGCGTTACTGATGTAATATTGTTAGTATAAGCATTTGAGACACCGTTGTCATTTGAAACATACATACTCTTTGTTCCAGTACTGCTAACAGCAGAACCAAAGAACCATTTATTTGTTTGAGTACCATTTACCAGTGTCCAAGTGTTAACATCTTCAAATCCATCTGTAAAAGGAAGAACTGCAGGAATTGCTAAATTGAATACGTACGGTCCTGACCAGATGCTAAAAGTTCCATCGCCGCAATTAGAACGCACCCAGTATTGGTAAGATGTTCCTAATTGTAGCGGTGTTGCACTTCCAGTTAATGTAGATACTTCAAAGTTTGTATTAGTTGCAGCCGTTATACCAGAACCTGCTGGTATTGAAGAACCAGCAGTTTGAACCACCACTTCCCACGAAGTTGCACCTCCAGGGTTACCCCAAGAAAGGTTTGCACTTGTTGGCGTAGTTCCTACTGCAAAAAGTGAATCTGGCGATGCACAATTTAAAGCTTGTATCGTTAATGTATAAGGGAAAGTTTGTGGAGTTGCATTTGAAGAAAGAACAATTATATAAGTTGTTCCTGCAGTTACCGCTAAGCTTTCTATTATTCTTGGAGTGCTCTGTGCATTTGCCACACCGACAACACAGTTTAGACCAACATTTTCACATCCTTCATAAACAAATATTCCAGAATATGTTGCACCTGGACTCATCTCTATCTGAATAGCACCAGTAGTAGTTGGTGTATATGAGTAGAAAACATCATTTCCTGTCATATAGTTTGTCGTACCGCCTCCACAATTTGGAGCTTGTATTATATCTGTTGTATCTCCATAAGCAACAGTATTATCTGTTGTTGTATAAGGCAGACCCGTAGGTATAATTATAGGAGAAGCACAATCGAGTCCCGGCGACGATGTCGAAAAGCTAAATGGTCCTACCCATGCACTCGCAACATTTCCTGCACATATTGCACGTACATAAAACTTATACTGAGTTGTTGGTTGAAACGGAGCTATTGGATTAGTTGTTCCTGTAGCTTGAAACGAAGTCCCAGTAACAGCGGTACCTGTTGTACCTAATGTCGCTGAGAACGGAAGTACTTGAATTTCAAAATTATTAGCGTTTCCTGGATTTAGCCAAGATAGTGTTGCTGAGTTCTGTGAAATATTATTGGCGGCTAAACCTGTTGGATCTAAACACTTTTCAACGATTCTTACATCGTCTACCAGCCATTTGTCTCCACCAATTCCAGGTCCAGGCTGCGTATACTCCATCACAAATGCTACATATATTTGATTTGTTGGCGAAGCAAACGCAGACAAGTCCACACTTTTCTCTTCGTATATGTTGTATACGGAAGTAAGCTGATCCTCATTCCATTCCTGTACTAAAGTATAAGCCGCAGGATTTGTTTGAGAAGTTGTAGAAACCATTATTTTAAAAATAGTTCCTTGATTTCCATTTTGCAATGTGCGCGTCCAGAATTTAAGTTCACCATTCGTTGGAATAGTTACTAGTGGAGTTGCAAGAAAGTCTTGAGATGTGTTGCCCATCCCAATGTTCTCGTTGTTCATATAGGCAGCATTTGCTCCCCCATTTACAAGTGGCGGTGTTGGCGGCGTGGTAACACCACTATTAACGCCCCAACTGCGATTGGTGCCGACTCCATTGTCGAAAACACCCCAAGTACCAGAACCCAAAACCCACTGCTTTGTAGCAAGGTCGGGGACGGTACTGCCTTCAAATCCCTCGGTAAATTGCGAGAATCCCGCAAAGGATAGGAAAAGCATTAAAATTAGCAAAGTAATTTTTTTCATAAAATGAAAATTTAGTTGATAAAAAATGGTTAGTTTAACAAAACTATAAGAAACCAAATTTAACTATATATTTGAGATAATTCGATTTATATTACATTTTAACAATTAACAGCCGTAGATTTTCTATTTAATTTTAAAATTTAGCATGAATACGGTTAGTTTTTATCCTTTTACAACTACACGTGTACAACTTGGAAAACGCAAATAAATAATAATTATAATTACTTCAAGAATATATTAACGGTTGCACTGATCCACTAAAAGATCCATCTATTATAGAAGATTTTATTTTTTAAAAATGTCAATTGCGCCAGGGGTAGGAACGGCATCCTTTGCTGCCCATATTTCACTTAAATTAAACCGAAAATTTCTGAGGCAGCAAAGATATAGTGGATGACCCGGCCCAAGGGGAGGCGCCATAATGATGGAAAATAAAAATGTTATTATATTGCTAAAATTTGTTCCAAATGCTATCCCTTTATAGTATATCAGAGATAATTACTTATATTAATTGATTAAATTTGTGTTATTAGAAAAAACTTATGCTAGAAAAAGAAATATTAGATTTAGAAAGAACAGTAATTGTTGGAATTGTTACGCAAAAACAGAGTGAAGAGCAACTTAAAGAATATCTGGACGAACTAGAATTCTTGACTGTGACTGCTGGGGGACAGGTGAATAAACGTTTTTCGCAAAAAATGGAACAGCCTAATCCAAAAACCTTTCTTGGAACGGGAAAAATGGAAGAGATTAATCTTTACACAAGAGAACATAATATATCTACGGTGATTTTTGATGATGAACTTTCGCCTTCACAACAAAAAAATATATCAAAAATTCTTGATTGCAAGGTTCTGGATAGAACGAATTTAATTTTAGATATTTTTGCACAGCGAGCAGAAACTTCCTACGCTCGAACACAAGTAGAACTTGCGCAATGTCAATATCTGTTGCCAAGACTTTCGGGAATGTGGACTCACCTTGAACGCCAAAAAGGAGGAATTGGAATGAGAGGGCCTGGAGAAACTGAAATTGAAACCGATAGACGTATTGTAAGAGATAGAATTGCTTTGTTAAAAGAAAAGATTAAAGTTATCGATAAGCAACAAGGCGTTCAACGTGGAAATCGTGGCGCTATGGTAAGGGTTGCAATTATTGGGTATACCAATGTTGGAAAATCTACTCTGATGAATCTTGTAAGTAAAAGCGAGGTATTTGTTGAAGACAAATTATTTGCTACGCTTGATACAACTGTTCGAAAGGTGGTAATTAAAAACTTACCATTCCTGCTTTCCGACACTGTAGGATTTATTCGAAAATTGCCTACTCAACTTATCGAATCCTTTAAAAGCACATTAGACGAGGTGCGTGAAGCAGATTTATTATTGCACGTAGTCGATATTTCTCATCCAGAATTTGAACATCATATCGAGTCAGTAAATAAAATATTGGAAGACATTAAAGCCGGGGATAAACCGCAGATCATGGTTTTCAATAAAATTGATGCTTATAAACATCTTGAAATTGAAGAAGATGATTTGATGACGGAGAAAACCAACAGACATAATACTTTAGAAGAATGGAAAGCCACTTGGATGTCCAAACTCGGAAGTGATAATGCATTGTTTATCTCTGCCATGAATAAAGAAAACATCGAAGAGTTTAGAGAAAAGGTATACGAAAGTGTAAGACAAATTCATATCACTAGATTTCCTTACAATAAGTTTCTGTATCCAGATTATCACGAAGCGACTGAGAATGAAACTACCGACAACGAGGATAACGAAATGGAAGCTACTCAAGATAAAGAGTAAAAAAAAACGGAGTACATTTAAAATATGTACTCCGTTTTTTTATGTTTTAAATTTCTAGAAATTAACCGTTGCACCTACTCCCAAAACTTGTCTAGTCTGAAATCCTCGGAAGGCGTTGTCATCATAGATCGTTTGGAATGAAAAGTTGGTAGTTAAAAATCTATTGATTTTCATATTAATATTCATCTGAAAATCTAAATCTACGTTCTGAAAATCTTCTAAATAATTTGAGTAGAGATTTAAAATATTCTCCATCGTAACATTCGCAACTAAATCCAGTTTATAATAAGCCGAAGCATTAAAACCAAGTTCGTACCTCATCGAATTTCCCTCCTCTACTCCAAAATATCCCTCATTGGGCGTGGTATAAGCAGCGTTAACAAATGTAAACTTTGAGGTAAGTGGCGCAAAATTTACTTTGAGGTTATCATCCCTCTTCCAAAGTAGTCCAGGTCCAACAAGTAAATATCCAGGTGACATAAAATCTGTATATGAATTTCTAATTTCGACACCATTAATGTCTCTGGCATAAACATAACCTCGCGTAATCTGCGTTTTAAAGTTCAGGAAAGCTGAGTAAAACCACCTGCTTTCGGGATTTATTTTCTTCCCTAAAAGCGAATTAATTTCCAGTTGGTCATCGGTTTTCTTCGCAAATGAACTGGTCTTGGTTTTTACTAATCCGTAAGAAGCAATGATTTTATTATCCCAGTTCCAGTCCTCTTTCTTATAATTAATATCGTAATTGATCTTGATTGTTCCAGAGATATTGTTTTCTCCACCAGCAAGCCAATTATCAAAAGTTGATTGATTGAATAAGATGTCGGCATTTCCTTTTGCTGTCCACGGCTTGATAGAGTCTTGCACAGTAAGTTCTTCTTGAGAAAAACCTGAATATGCTACAAATAGTAGACTAAATAAGAAGATCTTTTTCATAATAATTAAATATTAAGATTAAATACTTGCTTTCGACTTCTTAAAAAGTGGCACTGCTGAACATGCCTCGCCATACATAATTCCTTTTGCATATTCTTGCAAATATTGAGCAGCTACTAAATACGCATTTACTGGTACAGGCTTTCTAGCACATCCTTTTATAATGACCATCTTGTCCTGATAAATACTGAAATCAATCTTAGATAAAAGGTCTTTGTACAGTAACGAGTTGAGATCTTCGATAGTTCCGCTTGCGCTAAAAGTAGCGTGTTCATTTAGATAAAGTGCGATCAGAATTTTTGTCCAAGCAGGGACAATTGCATCTGTACTACAGTTTATTGCAACATACGCACCTTCATACTGACTCCAGTCATGAAGCTTAAGTACTGCTCTAAAATCTTTTTCTTTAAGTAAAAATCCTTCTATAAGCCACTGCGCAATATCAATCTGAACTCTTGGCCCTTTTGAATAATAATCCTCAAGATCAAAAACTTCGAGTGCACTAGCGGCAACTTTATTTATAATTTCATCTTCCATAATAGAGGAATTTTAAAGCATTCCGAGTTCTAATTTTGCTTCTTCGCTCATTAAATCTTTACTCCAAGGCGGATCAAAAGTAATTTCGACTTCGCAATCTTTTACGTTGTCCAGAAGTTTTACTTTATCTTCTACTTCTTTAGGCAATGACTCCGCAACTGGACAGTTAGGTGATGTCAACGTCATCAGAATTTTTACTTCATAATCAGTATTTACCATCACGTCATAAATAAGACCTAATTCATATATATCTACAGGAATTTCTGGATCGTAAATGCTTTTTAGCACACCTACTATTGTCTCTCCTAATGCTTGAGTATCTATAACTTCTTCCATAATATTTTAATTATTTTGTGCTGACTCAAATGCCAGCGCGTACATTTTTATTTGTTTTATCATCGATACAAGACCGTTTGCTCTTGTTGGTGATAAATGACTTTTAAGCCCAATTTGATCTATAAAATCTAGGTTAGCTTTTAGAATTTCGGCTGGAGCTTGATTTGAAAATACACGAATCAGAATTGCTATAATTCCTTTTGTGATAATTGCATCGCTGTCAGCTGTAAATTCAATTTTTCCATTATTCAAAGCTGCGTGAAGCCAGACTTTTGACTGACAACCACTAATAATATTGTCTTCAGTTTTGAACTGATCTTCTATAATTGGCAATTCTTTTCCAAGATCGATGACGTATTGAAAACGCTCGTCCCAATCTTCAAAGAATGAAAATTCTTCTATTATCTCTTCTTTTTTATCTTCAATATTCATTATTCTGCTTTTCCGAAAGACACCAGTTTATCAACAAATTTTTCGATTTCCACTGGAGGATTTCCGTGGTCAAATTCTTTTGATTCGTATGTCTTTCCTTGGTATGTAATTTTTAGTTGTCCGATAGCCGCTCCATCGTGGAAACGTTTTTCGGTTGGCGCTTTGTAATCATTTAGATCTTCAAGGTTGATTTCTTGAAAAGTAGAAACTAATTCCTGTGATTGTTCTTTAGATAAACTAACAGCTTTCGCTTTTGCATCTGAATTTCGATCTTCAGATATGCTAAGAACGCCATTGTTAACCATCAGCTTTTGATAAAAACCCCTAGTGTTTGCTGTGTATTCTATTTGAGCTGTTTGCATATCTTTTACTGTTTCGTTACCGCATCCTTTTGCCAAGAAAAACACCATTGCTATTGCTGCTATTATTTTCATCTAAATCGTTTTTTTAATTTTTTGTAGATACTAACTT
>JBBSQV010000086.1:0-11027 GCA_038243675.1 Flavobacteriales bacterium | reverse complement strand
GAAATAAAAGTAAGATGATTGCTAAATTCTGCTAGAGGTTTGTACCTTTTAGCTTTCAATTCCAACTCTTTTTGCTCTTCCTGGAAGCTATCAAGTTTTAATGTATAAACAGTTTCTTCACTGCGGTCGTTAATCCACTTCGCATTTTCGTCAATTAGTTTAAACGCTTCGTTCTTCGCAACACGCTCTTTACTATTAGCAATCGCATTGTCAAAATTATATTGTTTTGTCCACAATTTGTAATCTGCTTTATCAATTTTGTCAAAGCCCATTGCGTTATCAATATCACGTTCACCCATTTTTACGTAAGCGTATCTATCAGGAATAGCAATATCACTATGCACTCCTTCTAGTTGAGTAGAGCCACCATTAATCCTATAAAACTTTTGAGTGGTAGTTTTTAAAGCTCCTAAATCTCCAAAACTTGTATTTCTTACAAACTGATTTAAATCAAATACATTTTGAACAGTACCTTTTCCATAAGTTTGCTTGCTACCAATAATTACAGCTCTGTGATAATCTTGTAAAGCTGCCGCTAAAATTTCTGAAGCCGAAGCCGAAAAGCTATTAACCATAATAACAAGAGGACCATCCCACTGAACTTTTTTATCTTTATCAGACAAAATTTCTTTACGCCTGTTTGCAGACTTTATTTGTACAATTGGACCTTCTTCAATAAATAATCCTGCAATATCAACCACAGTTTTTAAAGAACCACCACCATTGTCGCGCACGTCAATCACAATGCCTTTTACACCCGCAGTTTTTAGTCTTTCAACTTCCAGAGCCATGTCTTTTGCAGCATCACGGCCGTTTCTATCTTCAAAATCTATATAGAACTTAGGAAGATAAATAATACCATACTTAAGCCCATCTTTTTCCACTACGCTTGACTTCGCGTAAGTTTCCTCGATTTCAACTTCATCTCTGATTATAGAAATTACTTTTAAAGTTCCGTCAGCTTTTTTTACAGAAAGTCTAACTTCTGTACCTTTTGGCCCTTTAATTTTCTTAACAACATCGTCAAGACGCATTCCTACAACATCAACTGGTTCTTTACTTCCTTGTGCTACTTTCAAAATTTGATCGCCAGGCTCTAATTCTTTTCCTCTCCAAGCTGGACCGCCTGAAATAAGATCAGTAATTTCTGTATAATCGTTTTTCTTTTGAAGTCTTGCACCAATACCTTCAAGCTTTCCACTCATGCTGACATCAAAACGCTCCTTATCATCTGGAGCAAAATAAGAAGTGTGCGGGTCAAATCTAGAGGCAATCGAATTTACAAAGACTGCAAACCAGTCGTTTCTATCTAGATCTCCGATAAAACCGAAATACTCGTCAAGAGATTTCAAAGAGTTCTCTCTAGTTTCTTTCTCTAATTGTTCAAAAGATTTAGATTCAATTTCGACCAAATCTTTCTCTTTCTTTTTTGATTTCTTAGCAATTGAATCACGTACTGCTGGGTCTTTTGCTTTTTCCTGAAGTTCCAGTTTATTTGATAAAGAAGATAATGTGGAAAGTTTGATTTGCTTTCTCCATTTCTCCTTTAGTTCTGTTGTGTTTTTTGCGAAAGGCAATTTTTCATAATCCGTATCAAAGCTTTCATCAACCTTATAATCAAACGGCTTGGCTAATATTGACTTATAGTACCCTTCACTCTCTTTAATACGTTGCATCAACTTTGTATATGTAAGATCGAAAAAAGTCAAATCGCGATTTTTAATCTGGTCGTCAAGATCTAATTCATATTTAGCGAAAGTGTCAATATCTTCTTGAAGAAAAAATCTTTTTGATGGATCGAGAGCTTGAATATAGTCCTTGTAAAGACCTTTGGAAAATTCATCGTCAACGGCAGCAGGATCATAATGCCCACGCTGAACAACAAAAGTTAATAATTCTAATAATAATTTATCTTTTTCTGGATCAACTACTTTGGCTTTAGGCATAAAACCCCAAAAAGCCAGTGATAGTGCCATCACAAGCAATAAAATTTTGTAATTCCTTCTCATAAAATTCAATATAGTTTTCATCTAATAAAACGGTTGCATTTAAAAAATAAGTCACAAATGCTAACGACTATAATCTTTTGTTAAAGACTTAAAAATAGCTCCAAAGATATTAAAATGCTTATTTTTGTTTTTCAAATGTAGAGATAATATTTATTCTTAGCTGTTAATGTTTTTACAATCATTATGCCAATAGCTTACTAATTCTACACCTAAAGTCAATCAATTATCTATTATGAAGAAACCTTTAATACTTGTAACAAACGATGATGGAATAACTGCCCCAGGAATGCGTGCTTTAATAGAAGTAATGCAGGAATTGGGAGAAGTAATTGTCGTTGCGCCAGACAAACCTCAAAGTGCAATGGGTCACGCTATCACTATAAACAGCACATTATTTATAAATAAGATTTCAACTCCAGAAGCGGAAGTGTTGGAATATAGTTGCTCTGGAACACCTGTCGATTGCGTTAAAATGGCAGTGAGTGAAATCCTTCACAGAAAACCTGATTTATGTGTTTCGGGAATCAACCACGGATCAAACTCCTCTATAAATGTCATCTATTCTGGAACGATGAGTGCTGCAGTAGAAGCTGGAATAGAAGGGATTCCCGCAATTGGATTTTCATTACAAGATTTTGCTTGGAATGCAGATTTTGAACCAACTAAGAAATTTGTAAAAACTATTGCTTCGCAAGTATTATCAAAAGGACTTCCTGATGGTGTACTTTTAAATGTTAACTTTCCTAAACTTCCAGAGGATCAGATAAAAGGCATCAAAGTTTGCAGACAAGCAAAGGCTTTCTGGAAAGAAAGTTTTGATAAAAGACAAACTCCTCACGGAAGAGATTATTATTGGCTGACAGGCGAATTTGTAAATGAAGATAAAGGAGAAGATACAGATGAGTGGGCATTAGAGCATGGCTACATTTCGCTAGTACCTGTTCAATTCGATCTTACTGCACACCACGCGATGCAACAAATAAACACATGGAATCTTAATGAGCAAAATTAAAATACTTTACGGATTACTTATTGGCATCATCAGCACAGCATTAGGTATAGCTTTATTTCTAGAGCTTTTTACTAATTTTTCTTTTATCGAAGGAATAAAATTCAGTTCATCTAACGGAACTATCGGTAAGATCATTACACTGGGAGCCATTCTCAACATAATAATTTTCTTCACATTGCTAAAGTTCAAACAGGAACTGATGGCAAGGGGAGTTGTATTAGCAACTATCATAATGGCAATAATGACACTAGTACTTTAAGTAATGAAATACTACATATTAGCTGGCGAAGCTTCTGGCGACCTGCATGGAGCCGAACTTATAAAGGAATTAAAAAAGCAAGATCCATCTGCCGAAATTCGGTTTTGGGGTGGCGATTTAATGGCCTCTGCAGGCGGAAAATTAGTAAAGCATTACCGAGAATTAGCGTTTATGGGTTTTGCCGAAGTGCTCTTTAACTTAAAGACCATCCTTAGTAATATTAAATTCTGTAAACGAGATATCACCGAATTTAATCCAGACGCCATTATTTTTATTGACTATCCAGGGTTCAATATGCGTATTGCAAATTGGGCAAAAGGCAAAGGAATTCCAACTCATTATTATATCTCTCCTCAAATTTGGGCTTGGAAAGAAAACAGAATTACTGCTATAAAACGCGACATTGATTATATGTATGTTATTCTTCCTTTTGAAAAAGGATTTTATGAAGGTAAACATAACTATAATGTAGAGTTTGTTGGGCATCCTTTATTAGATGTGATTAGTAAAAAGAAAGAGGAGGACTTTTCTGAATTTAGACAGCAGAACAATCTAGGTGACAAACCTATTATCGCACTTTTACCAGGCAGCAGAAAGCAAGAAATTACAAAAATGTTATCTGTAATGACTTCTGTAGCAGAATCATTTAGCGATTATCAATTTGTAATTGCCGGGGCGCCGGGCCAGGAAGACTCGTTTTATAATCAATTTTTGATCAATAAAAATATTAGGTTCATTAGCAATCAGACATACAATTTGCTGAGCATTTCATATGCTGCACTTGTAACATCTGGCACAGCGACATTGGAGACGGCGCTCTTTAAAGTTCCGGAGGTAGTTTGCTATAAAGGAAATTGGGCTTCTTATCAAATCGCAAAACGAATAATTACTCTCAAATACATTTCTCTTGTCAATTTAATTATGGATAGACTGGTCGTTGAAGAACTTATTCAAGATGATTTCAATGAGAAAAAGTTGACAGCAGCGTTAACAAAAATTTTAAATTCTAATCATAGAGCAAATCTTTTAACGGAATATAATCTTCTTGAAGAAACATTGGGACTTAGTGGTGCCGCTAGAAAAACTGCTGAAAAAATTGTAAAGAGTTTACGATAACTCCCTCGTAATTTTATAGTTATAAACAGTCGAACACTTTTTTGTCATTAAAAAGTTTTGATAATATGGAAATTTTATTAAATTTACCATTCTAAAGATAATAATTCTAAGCGGTGATCGTTTATAATTCTGCTCTTAAGAGCAATTAGATTTAATAATTAGAATGGCAATTGCGCTGTACATAAAAATAAAAAATATGCACAAAAAACTGATTCTACTAACCTGTCTCCTTGTATCTACTGTGACATTTTCACAGGTAGTTACAAGTAAAAAAGCAGCAGAAAGAAAAGGTATTTACCAAAAACCTTCTACAGAAAAAGCTGTTGTAACTTCAAACAATGATAAAAAATACAGAACTATTGCAAAACCGCTTTCGATTAAGAGTTTAAAGTCTCTACTTAACGAAAAGGGTGGCGAAGATATTGAACCAACAACTACAGATAATTATATTGCAGTTCAGATGATTAACAATGCCATGGAATTTATGGGTGTTAAGTATCGCACAGGTGGGACAAGCAAAGCTGGAATGGATTGCTCTGGAATGGTAACTGCAGTTTTTAATATTTTTGATAAATCAATTCCCCGTTCGTCAAGAGATATGGCTCAAGTGGGTCAAAAAGTTGCGGACAAAGAAGTTCAAAAAGGCGATTTGATTTTCTTCAAAACAAATGGTCGTAGCAGTATCAATCACGTTGGATTGGTAATTGGAACTGATGCAGAAGGAATTCAATTCATTCATTCTTCTACAAGTCAAGGAGTAATTGTATCTTCTACAAAAGAGGCATATTACAAAAAAGCTTTTGCTCAGGTAAACAGAGTTTTATAAAAAAATTAAATACTTTCCTTAAAATGAGTACATTAGCTATATGTATGTGCTCAAATACCCAATAGCGAAAGTTTCTGTATGTTTTGTCGCAGGCATCTTGTTTGTGGTATATTTTCCATTAAGCAGATTGTTAGTACTTACTTTGACTACTGTTGCACTAGCCACGTTCATTTTTTCATATTTTACTAACCGACAAAAAGCTAGTTCTCCATATTTTGCTATATTTTTTATAGCTATTTCGTTCTGCCTCGGGATGCTCACTCAAAAGACGCACGATCGTAGGCAAGGTCCACAACATTTCACCAATAATTCTCAACTATCTGCAAAAGCCACTGAAGTCCAAATTGTTCTTCTGCAACGGCTTAAGCCAACAATTTACGCAGAAAGGTATATTGCAAAAGTTCAGAAAATAGATGGTAGGACTGCAAAAGGAAAAATTCTTGTAAATATTAATAAAGAGAATTATACTTCTGAATTGTCTGTAGGCAGTGTCTTCAAAGTTACTACTAGCATTCAACTACATAAACCGCAGTTAAATCCTGACAGCTTTGATTACGGAAAATATCTAGCAACAAAAGGTATTTATGGCCAGACCTATATAAACGCAGAAGACATTTTACTTCGAACAACGCCGCATCGTAACCTTCGATATTTTGCAGATAAGATTAGATTGACTATTATCAAAAATCTAGAAGTAAAGGGGTTTCCAACGTCAGAAATTCCCATTATTTCTGCGCTGTTTTTAGGACAGCAACAGGATATATCCGCGGCCGTTTTACGAGACTATCAGCTGGCCGGTGCAGTTCATATATTATCTGTCTCAGGATTGCACGTAGGTTTCATTTTACTTTTCATCAATTTCCTTTTAAAGCCACTTCCTAAAAGCAAAAGCGGCAACTTAATTCGTCTGATTGTAACGATCGTTTTACTTTGGACTTTTGCAATCATTGCAGGACTTTCTCCATCAGTAGTAAGATCAGTGACAATGTTCTCTTTTGTTGCGTGGGGACTTCTCTTACGGCGTCAGACAAACATTTACTATATTCTTTTGTTGTCGATTTTTACAATTCTCCTAATTGAACCAGCATTCGTCTTTGACGTAGGATTTCAGTTAAGCTACACGACCCTGTTTTTCATTATTTGGCTGCAGCCAAAACTTAAAAGAATATGGAATCCCAGCAATAAAATTTTAAATTACTTAAGTGATATTTTATCTGTATCTGTTGCGGCTCAGATTGGTGCGCTACCGTTAAGCCTCTATTACTTTCACCAATTTCCAGGTTTGTTTTTTGTCACAAATCTTCTAATAATTCCCGCGCTTACATTAGTAATGATTTTGGGAATTATCGTTCTCGTTTTTGCAGCTTTCAGTTACGTTCCTTTCTACCCGATGGAACTTTTATCTAAAAGTGTCAAAGCAATCAACTACGTTATAAATAAAATTGCCTCACAAGAAGCTTTTATTATTAGTAATATTCCATTTAATAAATATCTATTGCTGACCTCCTACTTACTAATAATCAGCATGATATTATTTATCTATAAAAGAAACTTTCAGCGAATGACTATGATTTTTGTTGCGATTATATCAGTTCAAACCGCTTCTATCATAAGTAAAAGAGATGCTCAATCGTCAACAGAATTTGTGATTTTTCATAAAACCGCCCAAAGCATTATTGGGTCGAGAGTGGGACAAAAAGTAGTTCTATATTCTGATACTTCGACAACTTCAAAAATGTTGGAAAATAAAATCATTCAGGATTATCTGGTAAACAACTTCATTAAGAAACCAGCACTAGAACCAATTTCCAACATATATACATTTCGCGCTAAGCGTATTCTTATAATCGATAGTGTTGCTGTTTATCCAAAAAACACTAAGGTAGATGTTTTAGTTATGACAAAATCTGCCAAAATAAATTTTGAAAGATTACTTCTCAATTTACATCCAGAAATAGTTGTTGCGGATGGATCTAATTATAAATCTCAAGTAAAGAGATGGGAAGAGACTGCTTTAAAACAAAAAATCCCCTTTCACAAAACGAGTGAAGAGGGATTTTTCAGGGTGAAATAATAATAAAAACCTAACCTTTAGTTTTATTCAGTAAAATTTTATTGGCACCGGCCAACCATGCAACGGGACCGCCTGCAACATAGCCTGTACTGCCCAAAGCTGCAAAATTTATTTTGTTTGCTCCAGTAGCAAGATCTACAATCCAAATAGTTGGATAGCCACGGACTTTAAAAGCCTGTTGTAATTCAGCATTTTGCTTAGCTATTTTTGGGTCTTGTTGAGTCCTTTTCGGAAAATCTAGCTCAAGAAGAACAACATTCTCTTTGGCCCACGCATCAAATTCTGGAGTATGTAATACTTCTTTTTGAAGTTTAATACACCATCCGCACCAATCGCTTCCAGTAAAGAAAAGCAAAAGTGGCTTCTTAGTTTTAGTCGAAATCGCCGCAGCTTTATCTAAATCTGTATGCCACACTTCTTGCGCAGATACAGAAAATGAAGCCGCCATAAAAAGAAGACCTATTATATATTTTTTCATATTCGAATGTATTTAAAGACTTAAAGCCTCTTGCAATTATAATTCCACAAATATCAATTATCGAACACCATGCATTAATTTTTTTAATACAGGATTTAAAGCAATTACTAATAATCCCGCTACGGTTGGCACAATTGCGAAGATTAAGAAGAAAGTTGACAATGAGTACGCTTTTGTAATATTATCAATTTCGCCACCTAAAACAGCCGCTAATTTGTTTCCAATTGCAATTGCCAAGTACCACATTCCAAACATAAACGCGATCATTCGAGCAGGAACTAATTTAGATACGTAAGATAGACCAACAGGCGATAGAAATAGTTCACCTAACGTGTGGAATAAATAAGCCAATACCAACCAAATCATAGAAACTTTGACTCCTTCAGTAATTCCGTAAGAACCGTAAGCCAATAATCCAAAACCGATAGCCATGATAATTAACCCTAAACCGTACTTTACAGCAGCTGGCGGATTGAATTTACTATCCCAAATTTTCGAAATCGTAGAAGCGAAGGCAATGATAAAGAATGAGTTTAAAATTGAAAACCAGCTAGGATCAATTTCTGAGGCAGATTTGCTGTATTCGTTTAGTAACATCCAAATAGCAATTCCCCAAATTGCAAGGAATGTAATGGCTAAAACGATATTTGAACCTAAAGCTTTCTTATACGTTTGCTTTGCTAATAAAATAAGTACCCAAGAAATAATTAACAATGGAACAATCGTAAGCAATGTATTTACAACGTTAAAAATGGTTAATGATGTTCCTTCTAATGATCTGTCAACACTATCACGTGCGAAAATCACTAATGATGAAGCACCTTGCTCAAAAGACATCCAAAAGAAAATGGTGAAGAATGCGAAGATAATTACTGCAATCATTCTGTGACGAATAACTGTTGTGTATCGCATTAAACGGCTAATTACTAAATATAAAAACAATACTAGTGCAACTAAAATCATTACTATGGAGCCGTCCATATCACCCACTTTAAATGGAAATAAATTTATGTTTCCAATTTTTGATAAAGGATCATTGAAAGCATATAATAAACCGATTACTGTTGTCAATACTATTAATGCAATGTCAACTGTAGTATAAGGATTTAATTTGTCGTCTTCGTTTTTAGATTCAGCCACTCTTGCAGACTCAAGCGCTCTCTTTTCTCTGTTTGGAACTTCGCCAATATCGCCGAATAATGGTTTAGCTAACCAAAACTGAATAGTTCCTAACAACATAAAAATACCTGCTAATCCGAATCCCCAATGCCATCCTAAATTTGCAGCTAAATAACCACATAACATCATTCCGAAGAATGCTCCAGCGTTTACACCCATATAAAAAATCGTGTAAGCACCATCTTTTTTCTCTGGGAAGTTTTTATACATTTCTGATAAAATAGAAGTCATGTTTGGTTTAAAGAAACCAGTACCAATAACTAATAATCCAAGACCTAAATATAACATGAATTCAGAATCCATAAACATCGCAGCGTGTCCGAGCGTCATTATTATTGATCCAATTACTACAGCCCATCGGTAACCGATATATCTGTCGGCTATGATTCCTCCGAAAATTGGTGTAATGTAAAGTAACATTGCATAAGTTCCGTACAACGCTCCTGCATTTTCAGAACTCCATCCGTAACCTGGATTTCCTCCTGTTATTGCTGCCGTTAGAAACAAGATTAATAAAACGCGCATTCCGTAAAATGAGAATCGCTCCCACATTTCTGTAAAGAATAAGACAAATAGTCCAGCAGGATGACCTAAAACTTTAGATTCAAAAAAATCTGGATTTGCAGTAGTTTGTGACATTTATAATTATTTATTAATCTTTAAAAAAATGATATTAGTTGATGCCGTGCATCATTTTAACTAATTTCTTGTTGAATAACAATAACATTACTGCGGCAAATAACGGTACGCCTGCAATGATGATAAAAAACGTTGAGATCGAATACATTTCTGAAATTTGATCAATATAAGCTCCCGTCCAGCTCCCGATAAAGTTTGCAATTGCCGAAGCAGTAAACCAAAGTCCGAAAGTAAGACCAACAAATTTTTGAGGAGACAATTTACTTACATAAGATAATCCAACTGGCGATAAGCATAACTCACCCATCGTATGAAAGAAGTAAGCCAATACCAACCAAATCATACTCACCGAAGCTGTTTTTGCGCCCGCTGGAATACTCAAACTTCCGTATGACAATGCAAAGAAACCAACTGCGACTAGTCCTAATCCCATTGCAAACTTGACAGGCCCCGAAGGATTCCAAACTTTCTCCCACATTTTACTAAAAGAAGATGCTAGCGTAATAATAAAGAATGAATTCAAAATCTGAAACCAAGAAACAGTCACTTCGGTTGTTTCTAATGAAAATTCACGATGTACTTTCCAGATTCCCAATATCCAAATTATTATAAAGGAGATTGTAGTAAAAATAATAGTTAGAGGATAGCGCGAATAAATTTTCTTTGCCAGTCCAAATAATACGTATGTTACAATAGCAATTGGGAAAATGGTCAAAATTGCATCTACCCATTTAAAGAATGTTGCTGTATCTCCAGTTAAGGCTCTCTGAGTATAATCTTTTGCAAATAAAGTCATCGATCCTCCAGCCTGTTCAAAGGCAAAGAAGAAAAATATACTGGCAACCATCAAAACTCCAACAACTACTAGTCTATCTCGTACAACATGTGGAGCGGTCTCTACTTCTTGCTCATCCTGTAAAGCTGAATTCTCTTTTGCTTCAATGTTAACGTCTTGACCAATAACACCAAATATCTTCTGTGCAAAATAAAATTGAAGCATTCCAAAAAACATAAAAATACCAGCCAAACCAAAGCCATAGTGCCACCCAATTTTTTCGCCAATATAACCACAAAGCAACATTCCTAAAAATGCTCCTGCATTAATACCCATATAAAAAATTGTATAACCAGCATCCTTTTTACTACTTGTATCAGGATACAATTGACCAACCATTGACGAAATATTTGGCTTAAACATTCCATTACCCAAAATCATAAATAGCAATCCAACGTAAAAGAAGTTTTGACTCACACCTTCGAGTGCCATAGAAGCATGTCCCAAAGTCATAATCAGCGCTCCAATCAAAATTGCTTTTCTGTAACCCGTAAATTTATCTGCAATGATTCCTCCCAAGAGTGGAGTTAAATATACAAGACCAGTATAAATTCCATAAAGCTTAAGAGCTTCTTCATTAGTCCAGGCCCACCCACCACT
>JBBSQV010000085.1:0-11326 GCA_038243675.1 Flavobacteriales bacterium | reverse complement strand
GTCTGCAGACCCATGAATCAAAAGAAGGTTGCCCTTCAACTTATCAACATGGTTTATTGGAGAGTTGTCATCGTATCCCGTTGGATTTTCTTGGGGCGTGTGCATATAACGCTCTGTGTAAATTGAATCATAGAAACGCCAATTTGTTACCGGAGCAACAGAAATTGCCATTTTAAAAACATCATTCCCTTTCAGCAAGCAATTTGCAGACATAAATCCGCCATAGCTCCATCCAAAAATTCCAATACGAGATTTGTCAATATAATTAAAGTTTCCTAGTACTTTGGCAGCATCTATTTGATCTTCTACCTCGTATTTACCCAATTGAAGTTGGGTTACTTTTTTAAATTCTGCACCTTTATATCCTGTCCCTCGACCATCCACACAAGCAACAATATATCCTTGTTGTGTAAGCATTGAAAACCAGTAGTCGTTCGTATTATTCCATTGATTGGCTACTTGTTGTGATCCTGGTCCTGAATACTGGAACATAAATAGCGGGTATTTTTTCTTAGGATCAAAATCCTTTGGCTTCAATATCCACGCATTCAAATTATGTCCTTTCTCGGTAGTGAGTACAAAAAACTCCTTGTTAGGAATTCCGTAGTCTTTTACTTTATTGAGTAAAGCAGCATTATCTTCAATTACTTTAAGCTCTTTGCCAGTTGATGCTGCATTTAAAGTAAATACTGTAGGCTGTGTTGAACTTGAAAAAGCGTTGATGAAAAATTCATAATTCGGGCTAAATGTAGCCGAATTTGTTCCTATTTTTTGCGAAAGCTTTTTCTTGTTTTTTCCGTCCAATCCAATGCTATAAACAGATCTGTTGATAGATCCATCTTCTGTAGATTGAAAATAAACTTTGGCGTTTTTTGCATCTAATCCGTAATAACTACTTACTTCCCAAGGTCCCTTCGTTACTTGATTGATGAGTTTTCCATTTTTATCGTACAGATAGATATGGTTAAAACCGTCCTTCTCGCTTGTCCAAACAAAACTATTATTGTCTAAGAAAGTTAGATTGTCTGTAACGTCAACGTAAGTGTTGTTTGTTTCATTTAGCGTAACCGAAGTTTTTCCTGATTTACCATCAATAAAAAGAAGGTCTAAATTGTTTTGGTGGCGATTTAAGATTTGTGCACTAAGAATATTTGCATCTTTCGTCCACTGAATTCTTGCGATATAAAAATCGTTGTACTTACTTAAATCTACGGTTGAAGTTTTATTGCTCTCCATAGAATATAGCTGCAGAGAAACTTTTGAATTGTTCTCGCCTGGTTTTGGATATTTAAAAGTTTGATTTGTAGGATAAAGATTCCCTTCGAAAATATTCATAGAGAATTCAGGAACGAGAGTCTCATCAAACTTTATATAAGCAATCTTTTTACTGTCAGCACTCCAGTCAAAAGCGCGAACAAATGCAAATTCTTCCTCATAAACCCAATCAGAGATACCATTTATAATAGTATTTTTTGATCCGTCAAAAGTAATTTGCTTCGTTTCCTTTGAAGCTATCGTGTATATAAAAAGGTTGTTGTCTTTTGCGTAAGCGATTTGCTTTCCATCAGGTGAAAAAGCCGGTTCTTGAATTCCGAAGTCAGCAATAGAAACAAGACTTTTGCTTTCGCGATTGTACAAAAAGTAATTTGCAGTAAACGAATGTCTGTAAATAGGACTCGTGTTTGTAGCTAGTAGAACCTGCTTCTCATCTTTGCTAAAGAGATAGCTATCTATAGACTTAAGTGGCGCAAAATCTGCAGATGAGATTATCTGATCCGCTTTTGCTAAAGTTGAATAGTTATATAAATCAATAGAGAAACTTCGATTTGACTGATTAAAATTTAGTACGGTATATTGATTTGTGTTGTTCATGGACTGAAGTTCGTCCATTCCTTTAGTTCTAAATGTGCCTGAATAAATCCCTTCAACAGTAATTTTTTGCTGCGCAATCACTGACATACAGAACAATAACAGCAACAAGGTAAGCCTCTTTGAATACATCATAAATTTGTAATTATAAAAACTGTCAATTTTAGTGAAAAATTTGCAATTATCAACACTTTCGGGTGTTAAAGTGCACGCAGCAATTCGTACAATTAATAATTGAACTACTAACAAAATAATAAAATTTGGGAACTCAAAAATGTTGTTTTAAGCCCAACAAATAACAATTTACCTACTATATAACGCTGAAAAGGAAACCCCATGAAAGCAAACAAAATGTTAAGATAATTTCTTTAACTATATATTAACACGATAGCAATCTGTTTAAGTTTATCTTCGAATAGTTAAACATCTAAATTATATTTTTACAGCATAATTTAGATTCTTGAGGTTGTTCACGTTCTTACAGAGAGTTATCGAATGTTTAAAGTTTCTTTTTATTGTCATACAAATATGATATTATACTGAGAAAAATACTGTTGTTAATAATTAGTTTTTAGTTTAGGTTTGTTTGGTAAGGTCATTTCCCCCCGCAAGGAAATGACCTTTCTTATTTTAAAAAACATTAGAAAGAATTTAAACAATTATCTTTGCGACTTAATACTTTGATTACATGAGCAAGTTTATCGCGGGATTTTCTAAGTTATCGAAACTAGAAAAAATAAAATGGATAGCAAATACCTATTTTTCTACTCCCCAAGAAGTTGAAGCCTTATTGACAACATATTGGAATGCCGATGAAAAGCTGCAATTGCTTCATGATGAATTTATAGAAAATACAATCACTAATTTTTATCTTCCACTAGGAGTTGCGCCAAATTTCCTTATAAACGACAAAATATATACTCTGCCCATGGCCATCGAAGAAAGTTCAGTCGTGGCAGCAGCATCTAAATCAGCAAAATATTGGAGTGAGCGCGGGGGATTTAAAACAACAGTTATCAATTCTGAAAAAATAGGTCAAGTTCATTTTTTATTTAGCGGAAGCGCAGAAAAACTGCAGAATTTTATAGCTCAAATTAAACCTATATTCTTTTCAAACACCAATCACTTTACCCAAAACATGCAGAAACGCGGCGGCGGAATTTTGGATATTGTACTAAAAGATAAAACAAATTTACTGCCCAATTATTACCAGCTTCATGCAACATTTGAAACAAAAGATAGCATGGGTGCTAATTTTATTAATACTTGTTTAGAAGAATTTAGTAAAACTCTGCAAACTCAAGCTGAAATATATTCTGATTTTAATACTGAAGAGAAAAACATTCAGGTTGTCATGAGCATTTTGTCCAATTATGTTCCCAATTGTTTAGTTCGTGCTGAGGTTTCATGTAAAATTGAAGAATTAGCAGATTCCACTATCCAAAATCCGAAAGAATTTGCAGACAAATTTGTTCGAGCCATTCAAATTGCGGAAGTTGAACCGTATCGAGCAGTTACTCATAACAAAGGAATTATGAACGGTGTTGATGCGGTAATTCTTGCGACTGGAAACGACTTTAGATCTATCGAAGCAGGAGTTCACGCCTATGCATCTCGCAGTGGCAGTTATTCGTCATTATCCCACGCAAAAATAAAAGATGGAATCTTTACAATGTGGCTGGAAATTCCTCTTGCACTCGGTACTGTGGGAGGTCTTACCTCTCTACATCCACTTGTAAAATTTAGTTTGGAAATGCTGAAAAAACCTTCAGCTCAACAATTGATGCAGATAGTAGCAGCAGCTGGACTAGCTCAGAATTTTGCCGCAATAAAATCTCTAACCACAACAGGAATTCAGGCTGGCCATATGAAAATGCATCTAAATAACATTTTAAATCAACTTGAGGCTTCTGACGATGAACGAAGAGATGTCAGGAATCACTTCAAATCTCATACTGTGACACATGCCGCAGTAGTTGAATTAATTAAAAGAAATAGAAATATCATCTAAATATTATTGCTTTGAAAGAACGATTTTATAGCAATGGCAAACTGCTGATTACCGGGGAATATTTAGTTCTTGACGGCGCAAAAGCCTTCGCTCTTCCTACAAAATACGGCCAAGATTTATGCATTTCTGCAAATAATGAACCTGGAATTCACTGGCGGAGTTTTGATCAAGAGAATCTAATTTGGTTTGAAACTCACCTAGAGTATAAAGAAATTAGCTCTGGAGCACTTCCTGAAAATCGAGAAATTAGAAACATACTTATTAGTATTTTGCACAATGCATATCTACTAAATCCTCATTTTGTAAATGAAAAGAAAAATCTTTTAATAGAGACACATCTTGATTTTGATAGATCATGGGGCTTAGGCACTTCTTCTACTCTTATCAACAATATTGCTCGGTGGACCAATATCGATGCATTTACATTGCTTAAAACATCTTTTGGAGGTAGTGGATATGATATCGCTGCCGCTAAAGCAAAAGGCGCAATAATTTATCAGATTAAGGACAATAACGCCACTTTTGAAGCTATAAATTTCCAGCCGGCCTTTCGAGATAACCTTTATTTCATTTATCTAAACAAAAAGCAAGATAGCCACGCGACGATCAAAAATTACAAGAAGAAAAAACAAGTTGCAGAATCTACAATAACACTAATCAATAATCTTACTGAGCGTATCAGTACAACAGAAGAATTTGATGATTTTTGTTCTATTATAAAGCAACATGAACAGATAATTTCGAAAGTATTGCGAGTTCCGACAATAAAGCATCAGTTGTTTAAGGATTTTGATGGAACTATCAAAAGTCTTGGTGGTTGGGGTGGCGACTTTATATTGGCTGCAGCCAAACAAAATCCAACAAATTACTTTCAGTCCAAAGGATATCAAACGGTAATTCCCTACCGAGAACTAATACTAGAATAAACTAGCACTTACAATAAAGCAAAAAGAGCGACTGAATCATCAGTGGCTCTTTTTGTTTGCTTATATTATTTTTTAGACTAGTATTGAAACTCTGCTCTGTTATCTTCTATATCAGCTTTGCCTTTCAAGGCTGGTAAAACTCTATTTGAATCACCTGCTTTTTGAGCTTTTATTTGCTGTACGTAAGGAGCAAAATCTTTAAGAGCTTCCGCTTTTGCTACCGCTGTAGTTTTTACAACATATACACCAGAATTTCCAACAATTGCTTTAGACATTTTTCCCTGTCCGATTCCCATTGCAGTACCAACGATTTTTGGCTCAGGACCAGCATTCGGAATCATTGCATTTCTCAAAGTAAGATCAGCAGCTTTCTGAACAGTTGTTGCATTAGCTTTTGCCATTTCTTCAAGAGATGATCCACTTAGTTTTTTAGTAATAATATCACCTTTCTTAGCATTCATAAGAATTGGCTCAACAGACGGACGTGCTAAAGCAACAGCCATAAGTCCTGCATCATTTACTTTTTTCACTCTAGCAATTACGTTTCCAACATTTGCTACTTCAAATCTTTTTACGTCACCAACTTTAGTTCCTCTTTCAAAAGCCCATCTTACGATAGCTCTTTGTGCTCCTAAAGATCCGAAGTTTTCGTCCATTGCTCCAGCAGTTACTGAGGGCATAATTGTAACTCCACCATTTTTTGCAGCTGTTGCAAAATCTTTATCATTAGCATCCATTTCAAATTTTACAGCTTTTGTGTAAATCTGATCTGTAGTTTTTTCTGATGGTTTAATTTGCAAAGCAAGAGTAGCCAATTTGATAGCTTCTTCTTTGTCTGTTACTTGAATAATGTGATATCCAAAATCAGTTTCAACGAGACCGATAGAACCGATACTATTTGCAAACACGTAGTCGTTAAATGGCTTTACCATTTGATTTGGTTGGAAGAAACCTAAATCTCCACCTTGATTTGCAGACGAATCATCAGAATTCATCATTGCAACAGAGGTAAATGAAGAAGGATTTGCTTTTACTTGAGCCAATAACATTTCTGCTTTTGCTTTTGCTTCGTCTTTCGTTCTTACTTCTTTTTTAGATGGTACTTGTGTACCTTCATAGCTGATAAGAATGTGACTTGCTTTTGCGCTAGCTCCTGCTTGTCTTCCTAACATTTTTGAAATCACATAGTAGTTACCTCTTTTATATGGACCATAGAATTCTCCAGTTCCTAGAGAAAATAACTTTTCTGCCTCTTCTACTGGCAAATCTTTTTTAGCTACAAATGTAGAATCAAAAGGAACATCTGAATTTGTATTAATAAAATCAGCAATATTATTAGTTGATCTGAAACCTGCTACAGTATCATTTTTCTTTGTGGAATTATTATATACTACTTGAGAACTCATTAATTCATCTAAGTGCTTTTTAATTTCAGTATCATCTTCCGCAGATGGTTTCTCCTCAATAACAACGTATTCTATTTCTTTTGATTTTTCTGCTTTGTAATCTTTCTCGTTTTTCTTCATGTAAGAAACGATTTCATCATCAGAAATTTTAGCATCGCTTTCTTTGATAGAAGAAAAAGGAACAGCAACATAATCAAATGAAACTTTATCCATTTCCATTCGATAAGCTAGTTGCGCCTCATTATTTGTAGTAAATAAACCGCCACGTATCATTGAGTTGTACATACCGAATTTTGCATTAAGCTCAGCGTCTTTCTCACGCTCAATCAAAGCTTGCGCTTGTTCTTTATTGGCTCTAAAAAATTCTTGAAATTTAGCAATGTCAAACATTCCAGCTTCATTTAAGAACATTGGATTTTGTCCGATATTTGGATCAGACTTCAAAACTTCTAGAATGTGACTTTGACCTACTTGAATTCCAAGTTCATCAAATTGATTTTCTAATATAGCTAGAGCAATTTCTTGATCCCATACTCTAGCAGATGCTTGAGTAGAAGTCGTTCCTTGACCGTCCTTTTCAAGATTACTTACTTTAATTCTGAAAGTTTCAAAGTTAATATCCTTTCCATTTATAGATCCAACATATTTGGATTGTGAATTAAAACCTCCGCTACTAAAAATGTCCCCAACTATAAAAGCTAGTAAACAGAAGCCAATAACGAGTATTAAAAGCAAAGAACGTTGTCTAATTTTTGATAAAACTGCCATTTCTGATATGTTATTTTTTTAATTTAGGTTGCGAAAATACAATTACTTATTTAATAATTTTAGTTACTTACTAATATTTTAAAAGATAATTGATTTCCGTAATAATATTGTCCGACTTTAAAAGTTTCAACGGCTGAAATTACTGTGGATTATTTCCGTCCTGAAATTGTTTGCTACGCTCTTCAAAACGTTTTGCATATCGCTTTCTAAAAAGGAAAACAAAAACGGCAATTGCTGCAAACAAAAGACTTATCCAATATGAGTTATTACCGTCGTTATATTTTGCAAAAGCATCGTAGGCAAAAAATCCTGCTGCAAGCAGATACGCGTAGGGAGTGTATTTTAAATAGTTCATTTTAATGTAAATTATTCAGTACGATCAATCTCGGCTGAAATTTTTTGAGAATTTATAATTTTAAAATCTTTACTAAAGTCAATTCCTTCACCATAAGACACCCCTTTAGGATCGGTAAATTTAAACTTTTTTTCGGTAAAAAACCATTCGTTTTTTTGGTCGTAGTATAATTGAGATGTTGCCAGGTTTTGACCGTCTTCTGTCGTGATATTTACATTGCCCTGAAGATCAAATAAATTTGTATTCTTATAAGTGACAGCATAATCAGATTCCACAAAAGTCTTTTTGCCTGCTTTGTCATAAAAAGTAATATGCATTCCATCAGGAAATTCGGTAAAAGGGTAACTCACTGTTGCGTAATCTAACATCAATGGACTTATAAGAATTGAAGTGATTTTCCCGCTATCGGTATATTTAAGATTCAAATCTTCGGCGCGGCCGCTTGGCATAAATTCGGAGAAACCAATATTTTGAACATCCTTGAATGATCGATCGCAACTTGTAGCAGAAAACGCCAAAATTAAAAATAGAGCAAAAAATATGTACGATTTTAAAATCATTATTTTTTAGGTACAGAAACTCTCTGATTAAGTCCACAACCAACTATGATAGTTTTCCCACCCATTTTTGCGGTTTTAATTTCACTCGACGATGGAGCTAATTTCAAGTATTGCTCAGATTTTTTATCGGCGATCTTTTTATATTTCGGATCTGCTACACCAGCTCTACTTGCAGCCTCGGCAGCTAAGTAATACACCAATTTCTTCTCGAAGTTTGAAGACCCACAATCTTTAATGCTAGCGTAGGCATCTGCCATTATTAGATATGCTTTCCCCATTGAAGGATCTGCGATTACAGCCTTGTTGGTAAACTCTATAACTTTCAATTTATCAGCCGCCATCAGCTGCCTAGCTACATTGTAGTAATAGGATGCTATATCTTGAGGTTTAGTTGATAATGTGGCGGCCTCTTCATAGAGTGTGACAGCTCTATCCTGATTTCCGCTCCTCATTTCGGCAACAGCCAAATTTCCAGCAGATTCAGCATTTACTTTTAGATCATACCAAGCTACCGCAACTTTCAAGAAAAGAGAATCGGTAGTACATTTACCTTCAAAAAGAGATTTAGAAGTATTAGAAAGCCAGATTGTATCTGTTTTTTTAGTTTCAAATAATGATTGGTAGTGATTAGAAATCCTCTCACAATTGAGGACAGTTTCCGTCAATTTCCGAACTGATCTCGCAGCAAGGTTGTAAGGACGTTCTTTTAAAGCAGTCTTTTTTGCATTTTCCAACTGCGCCAAAACTTCATCTCTCTCGTTAATTAAAACAGAATAATCAACTGTACTTTTATCTGCAGTATTCTTTTTGAAGTACATATCAAAATAGATATACAGCGCTTCAGGATTTATGAAGTTTGTTCTATCTTTCGAGAAAGCTTCATCCAAAAGTTTATAAATCTTTTCTTGTTGGTCAGGATTATTAATATGCAAAGCCATTGCTTTACGAACTTTATTGCTAGATTTATTTTTTGGTAAGATATAATCGTGAGTCGTATACAACTCAAATAGTTGATCTAAAATCGCTTGTTTTTCTTCTTCATTAATAGCACCAACTATCTTCTTAATAAACACCTGCTCCATATTATGGTAAAAAAGATCTTCTGTAGAAATGCATTTTTTATTGAGCGCTATATATTTGGCGTAAGCCTGATCCAATTCTGAATCTGAAACAAGCTTATTTATTTCGGCAATATTTTCATCGCACTTCTTTTGTTGCGCTACCAAAGGATTTGCCAGTGATAATGCTAAGACAAGAAAGATATTAAGTACGATTTTCATAGTATGTTCTTTAAAAAGAATTAGTCAATTTTACGTTTCACAAACCAACGGTCGCTGAAAGATAATCCGACACTTACGTTGAGATAGTTTTCTTGCACAAGTCCTGATGCCGTAGTACCACGTTTTCCGTACTCAATGCCAAGATTGATATTTGAGAAGTTTCCACCAATTGGGAATCCCATTCCAGCAGAAATTGAAACATCTTCAATTGATCTTGTATTTACAATCAAACCTGTTTTTTCATATTTGAAACCCGCGCGATAGGTAATTACCTTTAGATAATTAGAATAAGAGTTGTAATTGGGAGTAAAATAACCACCCAAACTATATTTCATTCCATTGTCAAATGATATATTGTCAATATCATTAAATCTATTTCCAAATGAGCTATCGTCAGACATAGTAAATTCTGTACCAACCATCCATTTACTTGGAACACCAAATCCACCACCTACAGTAACTTTAGAGGGCAGCGCAACTTCTGTTTTTGGAACATCTACAAAAACTGGATCCACGATTGTAGCGCCACCGTTTGCAGTAATTTGCACCGTACTTATTTGACGAATATTATCCAATTTCACCTTCCCTTCAGGAGAGTAAGTTAAAGATCCCACAGCGATTACCTTCGAATTTATTTGACCTTTATACGTGAGTCCTAAGTTGATACTTGATCCGCTTGCTTGAGATTCATTAAACTCTTGAGTTCCAAACTGAACATCCGATACACCATATAAACTAGTAGTTTCAATACTACCAAAATAGTAATTGAATTCTGCTCCTACGCTAAAGTTTTTATTAATTGTATAACCACCACCAAGATATGCTTTGTTTACACCTCCACTACCTTCGTAGGTTCTTGTTAGATCATTATCTCCGGCCGCAACAGATGTTACTTGATATCCGACTGCTGTATATGGCATCAATCCAAAACCAGCTCCAAATTTACCCATCGGAAAACCGAAAGCTAAGTAGTCAAGATTTGTACGACGCGCATTTTCATTCTGCTCATTAGTTTTTAATGTAGCTGTCTGAAATGTAGCTGCCGTAGCAAGAGTGGTTCTTTTAAGATGTGAATACTGTGCAGGATTCTGCAAATTAATATGGATTGAGTCTTGGAAAACTGACAAACCACCCATTGAACGATTTTCTATTGTACCTTTAAATTTCTGATCACCAAGACCATAAAAAGAATAAGGGGATGAAGTAGCGTCTTGAGCCTGCGCCATAAAGGTTAAGAAAAGACAAGCAAGAACAAGGATTCTTTTAATCATTTTTGATTTTATATTGAAAAGTTTGATTCAGACTTTCTAATAGAAAATTTGAATTGGCAAATATGGTATTTTTTAATCTTTTAGCCAAAAAAACTGCATCTCCACCGGTAAAAATTGTGATAATGTTAGGAAACCGATTTTTGTACTCCATAGCGAACCCATCGATCTCATGTACAAGTCCCTGCACCACTCCACTAAGTATCGATTCTTGAGTACTATTACCTATTAAATCCTTTGGATTGTCTAATGCTAATAACGGCAGTTTTGCGGTATAATTATGGAGCGCTTTAAAACGCAATCCCAATCCTGGCGAAATCCCACCTCCTATATATCGATCATTACTATCCACAAAATCATAAGTGACGCAAGTGCCCGCATCAATTATCAATCGATCGTGTTTTGGAAATTGCAAAACTGCACCCGCCGCAAGCACCATTCTATCTGCGCCCAAGGTTTTTGGAGTACTATAATGATTGCTAAACGGAAATTTCCACTCGTTTGATAGATGATGAACCCGAATTTCAACTGGCAAAACAAAAAGTATTTCGGCATTTCCAACCGTCGCAACCACCAAATCAAAAATAAGCGGAAATTTTTTTAAAATATTTAAAACTTTTTTATCAAGCTCCTCTTTCTCGAATTTCCCCATCTCCAGCATTGTATTTTGCTCAAATACAGCAGCTTTAACTAGAGAGTTTCCAATGTCAATTACTAATACCATCCTTAAAATTTGATGCGACAAAGATACACAATGATTTATTTTTAAAATAAATTTTGGAGAAGTTAAAAAGAGTTCTATATTTGCACCCGCATCAGCACGGTACCTTAGCTCAGTTGGTAGAGCAATGGACTGAAAATCCATGTGTCCCTGGTTCGAACC
>JBBSQV010000084.1:0-11331 GCA_038243675.1 Flavobacteriales bacterium | reverse complement strand
TCACGCCGACAACCAAGGCAGATCTTGGCGATCACGATGCAGATATTAGCCGTGAAGCAATACTATCACAAGGAATTGTTACCGAAGAAGATTATATAGTTTTAGAAAAATATACACGTGCCCTTTACCAAAGAGGTTCAGAAATTGCCAACAGTCGCGGACTAATTTTGGTGGATACGAAATATGAATTTGGTAAAACCAAAGATGGTGTAATTGTCCTTATCGACGAAATTCACACTCCAGATTCATCACGTTATTTCTACGCGGATGGTTTTCAAGCGCGTCAGGATTCTGGCGAAGAGCAGAAGCAATTGTCAAAGGAATTCGTACGCAGATGGCTTATGGATAACGGATTTCAAGGCAAAAAAGGTCAAAATATTCCTGATATGTCAGCAGAATATATCCAAACTGTTTCCGATCGTTACATCGAGTTATACGAAAATATCTTGGGCGAGAAATTCGTTAAAGCGGATATTTCGGATATAAATGCGAGGATAGAGAAGAACGTTGTTGAGTTTCTCCAAAACTATTCAAAGATTTAAAGATTAAAAAATTAAAAGATTCGAGAAATCTAAATATTGAAATAAGCGAAATAATATAAAATAAAACATTACCTGTAATTTATTAGTCTAATTGTTTTTGAGATTTTAATAATAAATTTTTTGGCAGCTTTTTTGCTTCGCCCGTTCGCTTTGCTCGGGTCCGCTGTACTTTCCAAGAATGCCACAAACAAGGTGTTTTTGCACTAAAATAAAGGAGCTTCCGCTAGTCGCTCTTTTTTTTGGCAAAAAGAGGACCTTGTTTTTGTGGCATTGCTTTCCATTTCCATCGGGGCTATGAGAAAATCCAAATAATCGAAAAGAGCAAAAAAATCAAAAATAGGACTGGTACTTAATTATCACGATTGAGGAGTACACGAGGAAAAAATCAGGAAATATTAAAATTCTTCAATTCTTCAATTCTTCAATTCTTCGATTCTTTTTCGTTTCAACAATGCTTGACGATTTGTTACTTGAAAAATTGAACATCTATGCTAACAACTGCTTCTATTTTTGATCATTTATATTATTTCTTTATTTTGATCTTTCCATTCCTTGAATCTTTAAATCTTTATTTTTTTGCATTCAGCGTATATACCCCACCACCAAAAAGGACTGCCGCAACTGCGAGGTAGATAAAGCCTTGTGTTTTGCCTGACTCGTTGGAGGCGTCAATTTTGAGACCCAGAAGATTGATTTCGGCTGTATTGTCAGCAACCTTATTAAATCCGATGTAAGCAAAGCCGAGGGCTACAACAATAAGTACAATTCCAATTAATTTTGAAGCATTCATAGTTTGGTTTTTTTAATTAGTTGGTTCTAAAGTAAGAAAACATTTCTAAATACAAAATTAATAGGATAGCTTTTGTTACTTCCTTAAGTTATTCTCTCAATTTTTTCAACCTATGCTACCAAAGGGAGGTTGCGATTTACTTCAATTTTGCAATTGATTTATCTTGCAAACCTTTAAGAATCAGAAGTCCAAATAAAGCGCCAATTCCTGCAAACATCATATCCGACTGCGTGTCCCAAACATCGCCTTGCGTTCCGAGAAAGGCGTCACCGCCATCGCCAGTCATAACAGAAACAAACCATTCAATCAGTTCGTAAGCTGCGCTTATTCCTAAACACATTAGGACGATAATCAGATTCAAATACGATTTTCTGGCAACTATTTCTTTTCGAAGGAAGATTTCTCTGATGATCATCGCTGGGACAAGTCCTTGAGCGAAATGTCCGAGCTTGTCGTAATTGTTTCTTTCGAAACCCATCACATCTTTGATCCAATCAAAAAGAGGAACTTCGGCATAAGTATAATGTCCACCGACGAAGAGAATAATGCAATGAAGCATAATTAAGAAATAGGTAAAATCGCAAAAACGAAATTTTTTAAAAGTCACCATCAGAATTAAGATTCCCAAAACGCCTGGCAGCACTTCTAAGAAAGCGGTAAAATATTCGAAGGGATTTATAAGTGACCAGACAAGTACCGCAAATGCTAAACTCAACATCAAAAATGGATTTCTCATAAATAGCAATTTGCTTGATAGCGAATATACTTTTTAAATTGATTTCTTAAAACTCGAGTGAAAATAAACTTCAAAAAAAAATCTGATTCTGTGGTTGCACACAGAATCGGATTTGGGAGTTAATAAAATAACTAAGTAACCAATTACATGAAATTAACGAAAATCCCTAGCCCCGATTGTAGCGTAAATCCTTGAGTGGGAATTTGCCTTTTTGGCAGCAGCGGCAGGGAAGAGCGACCGAAGGAAGCTCCTTGCCTGCCAACTGCTGCCGCAAATTTCCGCTCAAGATTGTAGAGGAAAGCGGGATTAAGCTCCAAAAAAGCTTTATTCTATTGTTTGATATCTGCGCTTATTAAATATCCAGTAAATCACCGGAAACACCAGCAGGGTTAGGAATGTTGCAGTGATCAGCCCGCCGATAATTACTACTGCCAACGGTTTTTGCGATTCCGAACCGATTCCAGTCGAAAGGGCAGCCGGCAATAATCCCAGAGATGCCATTAGTGCGGTCATAACTACGGCCCTTGTGCGCGCTTTTACGCCCAACATAATCGAATCTTCAAGGCTCAATCTTTCCTTCAAATTCTGCTGAAATTCGGATATTAGGATCACCCCATTCTGAATACAGATTCCCAAAAGTGCAATGAATCCAACCCCTGCCGAGATTCCGAAGTTCATTCCTGCGAAATGTAACGCGAGGATCCCACCGATGATTGCGAAGGGAACGTTGACCAAAACAAGCAGCGAATCTTTAATATTTCCAAACATTATGTAGAGGAGCAAGAAAATTCCGATTAGACTAATTGGGACTACTTGCCCTAATCGCTTGCTCGCACGAACTTGATTTTCAAATTCTCCCGTCCAGCCTGTGGTGTAACCTGCCGGAAGTTTTATTTTGTCCACTTTTGCTTGCGCATCGGCAATGGTACTTCCTAAATCTCGGTCGCGCACTGAAAATTTAATTCCGATAAATCGTCGTGTTTTATCTCGGTAAATGAGATACGGTCCGCTTACTTGCTGCACTTCTGAAATTGCTTTTAGTGGAATTGTTCCGCCCGCAATCGTAGGGACTTTTAGGTTTCCAATGTCTTTTTCGTCTTTTCTAAATTGCTCATCAAACCGAATGCGGACATCAAACTTCCGTTCGCCTTCATATTTTTGCGTTGCAGTCTTACCTCCAAAAGCAAGTTCTAAAACAGTTTGCGCTTCCGAAAGTTTCACGCCGTAAGCGGCCATTTTTTCTCGGTCAAGAACTACACTAATTTCTGGTTGACCAATATTTTTCAGAATTCCCGCATCTTTAATTCCGTTGACATCTTTAATTTTTGCCAAAACTTCAACTGCTAGTTCATCCAGTTTTTCTAGATCATCACCGTAAATCTTCACTGCATTCGAAGCTTTAAAACCTGCGACTGCTTCGGCGACGTTATCAATAATAGGCTGAGAATAATTATAGGTAATTCCCTGATATTTGTCTTTTAGCTTCTTGTCCATTTCGTCCACAAGGTCGTCGTAAGAAAGCTTTCGATTCCATTCTTTCTTCGGCTTCAAATCAACTTGCAACTGAATAAATCCGAATCCATTTGGATCTGTACCATCGTTGCTTCGGCCAGTTTGGGAAAGCACATTGCTTACTTCTTCGAATTCCATCAAATCCTTACGAAGATTCCTCGCAGTCCGAACACTTTCTTCTAGAGACGAGCTAATTGGAGTTTCGGCAGTGACCCAAAGTGCGCCTTCGTTAAGTTCCGGCAAGAATTCAGTTCCTAGAAAAGTGGAAGATCCAAAGGACAAGAAAGCAAAAATTGCGGTTGCACTAAGGGCGACAATTTTATTTTTAAAAGTCCAGTTAAAACCTTTCAGAACATATTTATCAATAAAATTTACCACCGGATTATTCTTTTCACGAACATTCTTGTTCAGCATCATATGTGATAGAACAGGAACTAAGGTCAGAGTAAGAATCAAGGCACCAATCAAGGCGAAACCTAGTGTAAATGCCAAAGGTGAGAACATTTTCCCTTCGACTTTCTGGAAGGCGAAAATTGGAAGTAGGGCAGTAATAATAATTAATTTCGAAAAGAAAATCGCTTTACCCATTTCGGCTCCTGTATTCTTGATGATGCTGGCTTTAGCAATTTTATTAAAAGCAGTCATTCCAATTTTCTTGGCGCGCTTGTCTAAAACCACAAATATTCCTTCGACCATTACGACGGCGCCATCGATGATAATTCCGAAATCCACCGCACCAAGGCTTAGAAGATTCGCGCTCATTCCCATCATTCTAAGGCATAAAAACGCAAATAATAATGATAGCGGAATCACGATAGCCACGATAAACGTCGTTCGCCAATCTGCCATAAATAGTAAAACGATACAAGTAACCAGAATAATTCCCTCGGTAAGGTTGAACATTACGGTGCTTGTGGTAAAGTTCATCAACTCATCACGGTCGTAAACCGTTTCCATCGTTACGTCTTTGGGAAGAATGCCATTATTAAGCTCGTAGATTTTTTCTTTAAGACGTTCTAAAACTTCTTTAGCATTTTCACCTTTACGCATCACCACAATTCCCTCGACCACATCGTCATCGTCGTTTAATCCGGCTTGACCAACTCGAGGCATCGAAGAGCTGTGAACGTGGGCAAGATGTTTGACCAAAATTGGATTTCCAGCGGCTTGATCGACAATTATATTTTCGATATCCTGAATAGATTGCACCAAACCAACACCGCGAACTACATATGCTTGATTGTTCTTTTCGATAACATCGCCACCGATATTTAGATTGCTTTCGCTAACTGCTTCATAAACTTGTTGAGGTGTTACGTCGTATTTTGCAAGCTTGGTCGGATCTACACTAACTTCGTAGGTTTTCTCTAAACCTCCAAAAGCATTGACATCTGCGATTCCGGCAACCGCACGTAATTCGCGGTCGACTTGCCAGTTTTGAATTGTTAGTAAATCTCTAGAATCGCGAGTATCACTTCTTAGCACATATCTAAAAATCTCACCGGTTGGCCCGTAAGGCGGCTGCACATCAGCTTCGACTCCATCGGGAAGTGAGACATTCTTGAGTAAATTATTAACTTGAAGTCGCGCAAAAGTATCGTCAACTCCGTCGTCAAAGATGATTTTGATTACCGAAAGTCCGAACATTGTAACCGATCTTACACTGGTTTTTTTCTGCACAGAGTTCATCGCGATTTCCATTGGAGTAGTTACAAAACGTTCTACTTCCTCGGCGCTACGACCTGTCCATTGATTAATAATAATTATTTGAGTATTGGTAACGTCAGGAAATGCTTCGATAGGCATATTCTTAAACGAAATAAATCCTGCAACCGCCAGAAGTGCTACCCAAAAAAATGTAAAGGCTTTGTTCTTGAGGGAAAAAGCAATTATGTTTTTAATAAACTTGTTCATTCTTTAATCGTTTAGAGCGCTGTATATAAACAGCTGATTTTGGGTAATAACATTTTCGCCATCTTTCAGACCTTGTTGAATAAAAGTAATTTTTCCAACTTGGCGAAGCACTTGAACTTCGCGAGTTTCGATGTTATTTCGATCTTTATAAACCAGCACATAATTTTTACTTTTGTCAAAAATTACCGCGCTGCTTGGAATTGCGATTGCTTGTTCCTCCTCGGTGTAGGAAAGTTTGATCAAGGCATTCATATCTGGTTTTAGCAGAAAATCTTTGTTATCAAGCTTTACTCGTGCCTGCATCGCTTTGGTATCTGGATCGATGATATTAAAGATCTTATCGATTTTTCCAGTAAATACTTTATCAGGATAACTCAAGGTTGTGACATCGGCATCAATTCCAATTTTGACTTTATTAATATCAATTTCGTTAATATTTGCCATAGCCCACACTTCACTAATTTCGGCGATATCAAAAATATTTTCGGAACGATCGCTTCGTAAAAGCATATCTTTATTGATGCTTTTCTGAATTATAAAACCATTTATAGGAGCGGTAACTTCATAAATGCTTCCAGGTTTAATATTATAAATCTTATAGGTTTCTTGGATTTTGCGCATTTGAGACTGCGCTTTTTCAACTTCCGACTTTGCTTGAAGCACTTCACGTTCAGAATTTAATTTTCCTTCAAATAATTCCTGAGATACTTTCAAGTTATTTTTTGCAACCAAAAGATCGTTTTTCGCATCGATTTGTTGTTTGTCAAAGTCTGCGATATCCGTACTTTTTATAGTGGCTAAGACTTGACCCTTTTTCACATAATCTCCTAACTCAACATTAACTTTCTCAACGTTTCCACCAACTAGAGGATAAACGTCGATGGCTTTATTATCGTCGGCTGTAATGCGACCGTTAAAAGTGAGCTCGTTTTTAAGCTGTTCCATTTTTGCTGTGGCAAATTTTGTTGTTTCCAACATCGCATCACTAAGTGCAAAAGTCACCGTTTTTGGAGCTTCTTCTTTTGTCTCATTGCAAGACGCTAATGACAATAGCAAAGCAGTCGATAGTGCCAATAATTTATTTTTCATCGTATATTTATTTAGAATAGGTCTTTACTGATTGTTGTATTAAGTTCTTCGGCGCTTTGCACCACATTTTTCTTCAGTTCATTTAGCTGAATATTTGTTTGATTGTAGCTTTCCATAAAATCCGTAAATTCCATTAAGCTGATATTCCGCTTTCTGAAGTTGTTGAGAATTCCATCGTAGACAATTTGAAAATCTTGTCCAATTGCTGGATAGAGTTCGAGATAATTTTCTCTAGCCATATTCCATTTTTCGTAGGCGGCATTAACCTCCGTAGAAATCTGCCAAGCCCATTGATTGCTGATTGCTTTGGATTGCTCCACAAGAACTTTAGCCTGCTGAATATTTCCTTTATTAGAATTCCAAAGCGGAAGTGGAATAGCGAGGGTTAGATTGGATTCTTTTTCAAAAGTTCCGCCTCTCTGATCGTAGTTTGCACCGATGGTTAGGTCAGGTATTGAAAGGGATTTTTGCCATTTCAAGTTGAATTGCTGAGCTTCAATTTCTTTTTGGCGAGACAAATAATCAGGTCTGCTATTTAATGCTTGTTTTTCCAGATCGTCTACCGTATCTACAAAAGGCTGCGTATATTTTTCGAAATTTATATCGTTGAAAATTGGAGTTATGTTTTGAGCTTGAGACGTGAGAAGTTTCAATTCTTTCTGCGCATCGATTGAAGCATTTAGGAATTCTATCCGTTCATTTTTAAAATTTACAAACAGTGATTGCAGGCGAACTAAATCACGTAACGGAATATTTCCATTTTTTACCTGAACAGAATAAGATGAAATAAGTTCTTGAATATGCTCAATCTGCTGGTCTGTCGCATCAATTTTTTGCTGACTGTAATAAATTTCGAAAAAGTTGAAACGCAGTTGGTATTTTAGATTTCGAAGTAAATCGTCAAATTCTAAAAGCGCGATACTTTTCTCACTTTGAAAAAGACGTTTTTCATTTCGCTTTTTACCACCTAAATAAATAATTTGCTCTATTCCGAAAGCTTTTTGACCTTTCTGACCAATATCGAAATACTTATTCTCTTCAGGATTGTAGGCATTAAGCTCTGCAGTAATCAGTGGGTTTTCCCAAATGCGAGCTTGAACGATAAGTGCTTCAGCAGCATCAATATTGTATTGTTCGGCAAGAAGGAAGAGATTGTTCTTTAAAAATTCCGATTCGCATTCTTGCAGATTCATCGCAGTCTGTGCGTGAATTACGATCTGAAAGAATAGGAGTAGGAGCAGTCCAAAATGGTTTTTCATTGTATCAGTTATTTTTTCTGATACAAAATTGTACGATCAACCTTTAGGAGTCCTTAAGTCCGACCTTAAAAACACCTTAAAATTTACTTAAGCCACTTTAAACATTATTGCTTTCGCGCTTTTCAAAGATAATCTGGAAGGTATTCAGATTTTCTGAAGCGGAGTATTGCAGATTTGCTTTGTGCATCAATAAGACACGTTGTACAATACGAAGTCCCAAACCAAAGCCGGTAACTTTATTTGTATTCTTTCCACGCATAAATGGTTGAAACAAATTTTGCTGTTCTTTGGCGTCCAAAGTAGCGCCTGAATTTGTAAAGGTGATCAGTAATTGATCGTTCGCTGATGAAATTATAATTTTTGCTTGCTTATTATCTGAATAGAAATAGGAATTTTTCAGAATATTATTAATCGCAATTTCGAGTAATTTGTCGTTGCCACTAATTTCTAAAAGTGCATCGAGATTATCACTTTCTTCGATATCGAAAAGAATTGTGAAATCAGGGAAAGTAGTAGTAATCTTTTCAATTACGGTGAAGATGATTTCATCGATTCGGTAGATTTCCTGAGAAGCAATTGCGGTGCTATCCAATTTTGAAAGAATCAATAATGAATGAATTAGCTCAGTTACTTGATTCACGTCATTCAGAATATTGGACAAGAATGTTTTATGCTCGGGAAGTTTCTCGGCAGAAATTCGATTTTCCAATTGGGAAGTAATTCTCGAAAGTGGCGTGCGTAATTCGTGGGAAGCGTGCGCGGTAAATTCTTTTTGTTTTTGATAAGAAACCTCGATTCTATCCATCATAAAATTGAACTCGGTCGCAATAAGATCGATTTCGTTTTTATTGCTTTTTGCTTCAACTCGAGTATCAAGATTGTTCTCATTTATATTTTTAATATTCGAATGAAAATCTAAAAGAGGACGCAGAAGTCTGCCAACGATGTAGGAAGTTAGAATCCAACACAGCGCAGTAAAAATTAAATAGGATATAATTAGCGAGAACTGTAGAAACTGTAGCTTGCGCTTTCCATTGCTATCGGCGGCTGCGATCAGTGCGTAATAATCATCGGTATCTGTGTCGAAAAAAACACCGTAGACTTCGTAATCTCCTTGCTGTTTAAAAAGTGTTCCGTGCGTTTTAAGATATTGCAAATCGGCAACAGACCAAGAAATTTTCGCATCGTCAAGGCTACTATAAATAAGATTGTAATCTGAGTCAAAAACCAAGGTTTTCTCGTCGTAAAGTTGATTGATAGAGTTTTGATTTAGAATATTCAAAACTTGCTTGTCCATTCCTTCCACGTAGGCTAGCAGTTTGATAGTAGATAAGGCTTTATTTTGCAATCGAAGTCTAAATTCTTCTTGCCTAAAATTTGAATACAACACAAATATCAAGGTCGATGCCAGTGCAAAAAGCACGGTAAAGACTAGAGATGTTAGAATCGATATTCGGGTTTTTAAGGTCATTCAGTTTCGCTAAGATAATAACCGTAGCCTATTTTAGTGTGAATAAGTTTTGTTTCGAAATTTTTATCGATTTTTTTCCGTAGAAAATTGATGTAAACTTCGATGGTATTTAAATTAGTCTCAATATGATAATCCCAGAGTTTTTCTGAAATGCTTTCTTTACTAATTACGTTTCCCTTGGCTTGCGCCAAAGTTTCCAGCAGTTTAAATTCCTTGGGAGTTAATTTAATCTCTTCGCCATTTCGAACCACTTTTTTCTGACTGATAAATATATCTAAATCGGCAATTGAGATTTTATCCGAAATCTGTTGCGGAATTTCCCTGCGACGAAGTAGGGAAGTGACTCTTGCAAAAAGCTCTTCAAAATGAAATGGTTTTACCAGATAGTCGTCGGCACCCTTATCAAAACTAGAAAGTTTGTCTTCTAGTTCGCCAAAAGCGGTGAGCATTATGATTGGAACAATTTTGTCGACTTCCCGAATTGCTTGGCAGACTTCAAGTCCAGAGGTTCCAGGAACATTAATGTCTAAAACTACTAGGTCGTAAATGTCAGTTTTGTACTGCGAAAGCAATAAACTGCCGTCGTAAAACGGCTGACAATGAAAAGACTTGCTCCTAAAAAAGGATACAATTTCTGTCGATAAAGTAAAGTCATCTTCTAGAAGCAGAATTTTCATTTTTATATTTTAAATGGTGTTGAATTACGTAAAGCCATAGCCCCGATTGCAACGTAAATCCTTGAGTGGGAATTTGCCTTTTTTGCAGCAGCGGCAGGCAAGAGCGACCAACGGAAGCTCCTTGACTGCGGACTGCTGCGGCAAATTGCCGCTCAAGATTGTAGAGGAAAGCGGACTTAAGCTCCTTCTAAAAATTATTTGAAATAAGTGAAATCGTGATCGTTTTCAAGCTTCAATAATGTCTGATAAATTAGCTTAATTACGTTCTCAACATCGTCTCTGTGCACCATTTCGACGGTCGTGTGCATATAGCGAAGTGGGAGCGAGATAAGCGCTGAAGCCACGCCACCATTGCTATAAGCAAAAGCATCAGTGTCAGTTCCTGTAACTCTCGACGAGGCAAGACGCTGAAACGGAATGTTATTTTCTTGAGCAGTATCTAGGATTAATTCACGTAGATTGTTTTGAACCGCAGGCGCATAAGTAATCACTGGACCGTCACCAATTTTAGTACTTCCCTGAACTTTCTGATCGATCATCGGAGTGGTGCTATCGTGGCAAACGTCGGTCACAATCGCGATATTTGGCTTGATGGTTTGAGTAATCATTTCGGCACCGCGAAGGCCCACTTCTTCCTGCACAGAATTGGTAATATAGAGTCCAAAAGGCAGGGTAATATTGTTTTCTTTGAGCATTCTAGCAACTTCGGCAATCATAAAACCGCCCATTCTATTGTCAATCGCGCGGCATATAAATTTGTTTTCGTTCAGAATTTCAAAGGCGTCAGGATAGGTAATCACGCAACCCACGTGCACGCCCAATTTCTCAACTTCTTCCTTGTTACTGCAACCGCAATCGATAAAAATATTATCTAGTTTTGGCGACTCTTCCTTATCTCCTTTACGAGTATGAATTGCTGGCCATCCGAAAACGCCGCGTACAATTCCGTTTTTTGTATGAATATTTACGCGTTTTGAAGGTGCAATTTGGTGGTCAGATCCACCGTTGCGAATCACATAAATCATTCCTTCGGCACTGATGTAATTCACGTACCAAGAAATTTCATCTGCGTGACCTTCGATCACAACTTTAAACTTCGCATCAGGATTAATTATACCCACTGCTGTACCGTAAGTATCGGTAATAAATGTGTCTACATAAGGGGTAAGGTATTCCATCCAAAGTTTCTGACCTTCGGACTCGAAACCAGTTGGAGAAGCATTATTTAAATATTTTTCTAGAAATTCAAGTGATTTTGGGCTAAGAATGCTATCAGTCATCGTGTTTTTTTTGCTAATTTAAAGATTTGGCATCAGACTTGCCAACAGATTGCATAATTTT